>JAFNGP010000088.1 GCA_017885175.1 bacterium | reverse complement strand
CCGAAGGTCCTCGAGTACAACTGCAGGTTCGGGGATCCCGAAACGCAGGTGATTCTCCCGCTCTTCGCGGGCGATCTCGCCCAGGTGATGTTCGAAGCCGCGGGGGGAGAGCTCGTGAACGCTCCTTTCGAGAACAGCGCGGAGGCGGCCGCGTGCGTCGTCCTCGCGTCGAAGGGTTATCCCGGTTCGTACGGCAAGGGCTACCCGATCGAGGGCCTCGATCGGGCCCGCGAGCAGGGATGCATCGTGTTCCACGCGGGCACCGAGGCGAAGGACGGCGCGATCGTGACGAGCGGCGGAAGGGTGCTCGGGGTGACCGCGACGGGGCCGGCGCTTCGGGACGCCATCGACACGGCGTACCGCGGGGTCGCCGCGATCTCCTTTTCCGGCTGCTTCTCCCGCAGCGATATCGGGAAGAAAGGATTGAGATAAGCGCATGAAGAACGAATTGCAGGTCGCCGTGCTCATGGGGAGCGAATCCGATCGGGAGACGATGGATGTGTGTCTTCAGGAGCTCGAGAAGCTCGGCGTCGCCGCGGAGCTCGAAGTCCATTCGGCTCACCGGCAGCCGAAGCGCACGGTCGAGTACGTCGAGGGCGCGCTCCAGCGGGGGGCGAAGGTCTTTATCGCGGGGGCGGGAATGGCCGCGGCCCTGCCCGGTTTCGTGGCGTCCCTCACGACGAAGCCCGTGATAGGCGTTCCCCTGGCGAGCGGGCTTCCCGGCGGCATAGACGCGCTCTATTCGATCGCCCAGATGCCTCCGGGGGTGCCGGTCGCCGCCGTCGCCGTCGGGAAGGCGGGAGCCCGGAACGCCGCGATTCTCGCCGCGGAGATTCTCGCCCTGTCCGACGAGACGATCGCGAAGCGCCTCGAGGAGATGCGCGCCGAATGGCGCCGGAAGTGAGCGCGTCGCGCCGCGGGGAGACGCCGCCCGTCTCCGGCTCTTTCGGGCGATCCTCCATTCGAAAGACCGCCGCCGTGCTTGCGTCGGGCGGCATCGCGGTCCTTCCCACGGACACGATTTACGGGTTTCACTGCGCCGTCTCGAATCGCCGGGCGATCGAAACGATTCTGGAACTGAAGGGAAGGCGCCCGCGCGGGGGCTTTATTCTGCTCGCCGCGGACGCGGCGATGGCGGGCGCGCTCGTCGCGCGCTGGCCCGGAGAATCGAGGGACACGCTCGTTCGAATCTGGCCCGCGCCGTTGACCGCCATTCTCCCGGCGCGAAAAACGCTCTCTCCGCTCGTCTCGCCGGGCGGGAGGGTCGCCGTCAGGGTTCCCGCCCGCGCGGATCTGCGCGCTCTCATCGAAACCGTCGGAGAGCCCGTCGTCTCGACGAGCGTCAATCTCTCGGGGCGCGAGCCGATGACGAGAATCGCGGACATCCGAAGGGCGTTTCCCGGTCTCGACGGCTATCTGTCGCAGCGGGGAAGGTCGTCGTCGCTGCCCTCGACGATCGTCGACTTCACCGTCGGCGCGCCGTTCCTCGTTCGCGCCGGCAGCTATCCCTGGCCGGTTATCGAATGAAGGGGAATCAGTCTTCGAAGCCGTCGAAGCGCCGGTCGCGGTATGCGTCGCAGCGGGAACAGAGAAGTATCCTGTCGCGTTCTCCCCGGGACAGGAATTCCGCGAAAGCGCGCCGCGGCGCGCCGTTCCATATCTCGAGAACGCTCTCCTTCGTCACGTCTCCGATCACCGCGCGGGCCGCGATGTCCCAGCAGCAGAGAACCGCGCGCCCGTCGGTGTAGAAGAACATCTCCTCGCGCATCTTGACGCACGGCTTGCGGACCATCTCGACGCCGTCGTCCCATGGCCAGTGGTAGAGCGGCACGATGAGCGCCCGGTCGGCCCTCGGGCTCCAGTACTCGAGGAAATCCCGTTGCTCGTGCCGGCTGGATTCCATGTCGATCATCCGCACCTCGGTCACGACGCTCCCGCGGGTCTCGGCGGCGGCCTCGATGAACCGGTTGACGTTGTCGACGACCTTCCGGTAATCGAGGCCGACGCGGCATGCCGCGAAGGTTTCGCTCGAGAACGCGTCGATGCTGAAACGGACGAGATCGATCCCCGCCTCGATGAGAGCGGCGCCCCGTTTCGCGTCGAGAAGGTTCCCGTTCGTGTTGATCTCGGCGCGCGCGGTCGGATCCTCCTTGATGTACTTGATGATCTTCGGAAGCCGCTTATCGATGAGCGGCTCGTTCTGGAGAAACGGTCGATAGGTGATTCCGAGACCCCGCGTGTCGTCGACGATCTTCTTCCATGTCGCCTCGCTCATCACGACCGGTTTGCGATCGATCTGCTTCTGCGGGCAGAACGGGCATTCGGCGTCGCAGCCGAGAATCGTCTCGATCTGGATATACCGCGGCTGCGCGGGCATGTTCAGGTGTTTGCTCAACGCTTACCTTTTTCTGTCGAGATATTTTTCAATCAAATCTACGCAACGGAGCGCGGCTCCGCAATGACTTCGTACGAAGCGCGCCGCCGAGGCGCCCTTTTCCGCGAGCCGCTTCCGGTCGGAGAGAAGCGCGCCGCATTCCCTCGCGAAATCGTCCGCCGTGCCCAGAATCGCGGCGGCCTCGAGACGGACGAGCTCCCGCGCTTCGAAGGAGTTGTCGATTCGCGGTCCGAAGAAAACGGGAAGGTTCAGGACCGCGGGTTCCATCACGTTGTGCACTCCGGTCGTGAAGCTGCCGCCGACGTACGCTACCCGGCCGGCCCGGTAGAGCTCGGCGAGATAGCCGACGCCGTCGGCGACGACGACCGGCTCCGCGAAGCCGGCGGCGTCCTTCAGGCTCGAGAGCAGCCGGAAGGGAAGGCGCGCCTTCTCGAGCGACTCGCGGATCGTCCCGAGCCGATCCGGCGTCGGCTCGTGGGGAACGACGATCAGCCCGGCCTCGGGATGCGCGCGCCGCAGCGCCGCGAATCCCGGGATCACGACATCCTCGTCCCGCGGCCACGTGCTTCCCGCGACGATCCACGTCCGTCCGGCCGCGGAGATCCCTCCGGGGAGCTTCGCGCCGGATGCGTCGATTCTCCGGCAGACCTGGTCGAATCTCGTGTCCCCCGCCTCGACGATCTCGACCGGGCCGCGGCTGAGCGCTCCGAAGCGCGCAGCGTCCTCCCCGGAGATCGCGGCGATGGCGTCGAGCGTCGAGTAGAGTCCGCCGTAGAAACTCCTGGCGACCCGGGAAAGCCGGCGCGAGCCGGGCGATAGGGTCCCCGACACGAGAACCTGCGGAATACCTCTCCGCGCGGCTTCGACGACGAGATTCGGCCAGATGTCGAACTTCACGTAAACGATCATGTCGGGCCTGAGCGTGTCGAGGCAGAATCGCATGTTGCGCGCCGTGTCGACGGGGAGGTACTCGACGAAACGAATCGCGCCGATTCTCTTGGATCGGTCGAACCGCTCGTAGTAGTTCATGCCGGACGGCGAGAAAAAGGTGAGCGCCAGATCGAGCGACGGCCCCTTGTTTCGCGCGAGAAGATCCATGACGGGCTTCGCCTGCTCGAACTCCCCGACCGACGAAACGTGGAACCAGATGAGGCGCCCGTTCCGATCGAGCGCGTTCGCTTTTTCCTTCCAGCGTTTCCTGAACCCTTCGCGTCCCTTGAGTCCCTCGGCGATCTTTGCGTTGAAGGGCGCCGCGGCGCGCGCCGCGAGAGCCGCGGCGGGAAGGAGAGCGTTATAGACGGCGAGCCTGATTCTCATGAGGGATCCCGCGTTTCCTCGAGGGTTCCGAGGATCACTTCGACTGCGGCTTCCGGCTCGATCGACGTGAGGCACTCCTTCGTGCCGTAGGGGCACGAGCGCTTGCCGTTTCTCGAGCAGGGGCGGCACGGCAGCTTCGTTTCGAGCGCCCTGCTGCCCCGGAGCCTCGGATAATACCCGAACTCGCGCACCGTCGGACCGAAGAAGGCTATCACCGGCGTCCCGACCGCCTCGGCGAGATGGAGAGGCGCGGAGTCGTTCGTCACGAGCGCCCTGCACCGCTTCAGCACCGCCGCGGACTCGATGATCGAGAGAGAGCCCGTAAGATCGAGGGGGGCGCTTCGGGAGAGCGCCGCCACTTCGGCGTTCGTCGCCGAATCCTCGGCTCCTCCGATGAGAAGACATTTAAACCCGCGGGCCGCCGTTTTCGAAATCAACCGGGCGAAATGCTCCGCGGGCCACCGCTTGGTCGGCCATCGCGCGCCAGGAGCGAACGCGATCAGGAAAGGGCCGCCGATCCCGCCGAGAATCATCTCGGCGCGTCTCTCGGCGGCGGGAGAAAGGGGCAGCTCCGCGTGCGGCTCGCGCACTTCCGCCCCGAGCCTCCGCGCGAGCTCCATGTAGCGTTCGACCTGCGACGTGACGCGCGTGTACAGATTCGCCTTGCCGGCGATCAGCGCGGCCTTTTTGAGCTCATCCTTTCGGATCTGGAGCTTCCTCGGGGCGCGGAGCGTATGGAAGAGAAGATTGCTCCGGATGACTCCATGGGCGTCTATGATCGTTTCATATCCGGCGCGGCTCAGCGCGGCGCGCAGCTCGAAGATCTCGCGGAGATCGCCCCGTCGCACCGGGATAAGGGAGTCGACGAGGCCGCCTCCATCGAAGAGCCCCGCATACTTCTGCTTGCAGACGAGGTGTATCTCCTTCGACGGGAAACTCGAGCGGAGCGCGCTCAACATGGGTATCATGAGAACGAGATCTCCGAGAGAGCCCAAGCGGATTATGCAAACTTTTCCTGAAGGCTGCGGCATCGCGATAAACTCCATCTATTCAGGTCGAATATACGGGAAGGGGTGAATCAAGTCTAGAATTTTGAAAGAGATATATCCGTATCGCCGCGGCGCAGCGGGCTTGGCCGCCGGCCTGAATACTTTCTTTACTTGCAGCAAATTGCATTAATATGGAATTAATCATTAATGGGGAAATTAATTGTTGAAAATGGATAGATTTTATCTTAATATTAAAGATTGGCATCGTTTTCTTGCTTTTTTCAATTTATAGGGCAATGAGGGGAGAAGGCAATGAACGGCAAGGATGAAATCGGGGCACGAATAAAGCAATTCCGCCTCTCCAAAGGACTTACGCTCAAGGACATCGAGGTCAAGGCAAGAGTTTCGGCGACGCACGTCTCGGAGATCGAACGCGGAATGACCTCTCCCACCGTGGGCGCCCTCGCGAAGATAGCCGAAGCGATGGGTACCGACATCGCGTATTTCGTGGAGAAGAAGAACCTTTTGAAGGTCTCCGTCGTCAATAAAGCCAGGCGCAAGAGAATGCAGTTCAAGGATTGGGGCGCCGCGTATTTCTCCCTCGCAAAGGATGTGCCGACGCCGAGAATATCGTTCCTCGAGGTCGAGCTCGAGCC
>JAFNGP010000087.1 GCA_017885175.1 bacterium | reverse complement strand
TGCGCGATGCTCGAGACGCTCGTCTGACGCGCCCGTCCGGGAAATAGCGGTAATCAAGGGAACAATCAGCGGCGAGTCGAAAGCGCTTCTTCGCGCGCGCCGTTTTCCTCGAGCTCCGTCACGGAATCCTCGTGCGGCTTCATCGAAAGGAGAAGCAGGCTCAGCGGATCCGCGATCGTACGGCGCACGTTCGGAAGATGATTGTGGAAGAAGAACCGGCCCGAGCGAATGTCCATGAGCTTGTGGAACGCGATCTTGCCGGTGAGTCCGTCGCACCGGGCATGTATGATTTCGCCCTTCTCGAAATAGATCTCCCCTTTCGCGTCGGAGCTCACGACGATGAGCCGTCCCGTTCTGAGGTTGCCGTTGACGAGCGACACGATGTCGAGGATGGGGATAACGCTGATCGTCCCTTCGAGAGGGTAGCTCCGGCGCGTCATTCTCCGCCGGACGTCGATCACGAGAACGCAGAGAACGGCTCCGAGCACGGCGAGCGAGAAATGAGTGAAGAGGAAGTGCCCCACCGCCGCGAGGGCTCCTTTCGAACGATCGATAGCCTTGCGTCCCTCCGCGACGACCGCGGGCGCCGGTTTGCTCTCGCGCCTCTCCAGCCGGGCGGCCTTCTCGTCCTCGATGCGATTCAGATCGGCGAGCCGTTCCTTCGCCCACGAGTTCGATGGATCCGCCGCGATCAGGGTCTCGAGAGCGGTCCGCGCCCTGCCGGCCGCGGTCGACGTCGTGTCGAGGAGCGCGATCTGGGCCTCGGTCAGAAGTTTCTCGAGCCGCGTGTCTTGCGCGGGCTTTTCAATCCGGGCGGCCAAAGAGGAGATTTCGGCGTTGTCGGGATCGATCGCGCGCGCTCTGTCGAGATACTGCCGCGCCGTTTTCAGGTTTCCCTTTTCGACGTGGCACGCGGCCATCGCGAGGAGCGCGGCGGGGTCGTCGGGCTTGAGCCCGAGATACGCCGATAGTTTGGGAATCGCAAGGTCGTATTTTCCAGAGTCCAGGTATCCTCGCGCCTCCGCGAAGATCGCGCGCGCGAGGGTGACCTCGATCTGTACGAGTTTCTCCCGCGCCCATGAGGCCCCGGGGTCCTGCTTCAATCCGCGGATGAGGAGCTCTCGCGCGTAATCGAGCTCCTGGCGCGACTCGTAGATCTGCGCGAGCTGCCAGATGGCCGACGTGAACGCGGGATCGCTCGTGAGCGCTTCCTTGAGCAGCTTTTCCGCTCCCGTATAGTCTCCGCGCGAAAGGGCCTTCTGCGCGTCGACGAAGAGCGCTTCGGCCCGCACGCGGGAAGCGGGCTCCTGCTGCGCCCCGGCGAGCCCCGAGACAAGAGCCAGAGCGATCACGCATATGATGACACGGAATCTCATCGCATTCCTCCGAACGCGGCATTCCGCAAATACCGTTCCATATGGGCCGGAAACGATTGCGGGGCAGGCAATTTTGGGAATTCTCCTCTCTTTTTCGGAGCGATTCCCCCCGCGGACAGCCGCCTTTGCATCGGCTAACTGAACGCCTGTCAAGTATATGATTGATTTCCGGGCTTCGCATTTGATACCATGCCTCAGGTTCACCCTAACAGGGGGTAGCGATGCAGCCCTTTCGTGAAATCTTTTGGAATATCGGCTATCACTATGTATTTTATTCGCTTGCGGCATTGGCGACCGGCATTTGCGTGTACGGTCTTCTCCGCCGCTGGCAGTTTTGGCGTTCGGGCTGGCGCGAGAAGCGCGACGGAGGCTTCGACCCGGGGCTGGTGCTCCGGCGCATCTTCCTGAATACGTCGATTTTCAAAGGGGACCTGCTCGGCGGCATCACGCACGTGTGCATCATGTGGGGTTTCATCATTCTCTTCTTCGGCACCGCCCTCTCGACGATCGATCACTGGATGATAACTTACCTCAGGGGCGACCTCTATCTTGCCTATGCGTTCGTGCTCGACGTCGCCGGAGTCGCCCTTATGGCCGGCGTGGCGCTCGCCTATCTTCGGCGGTACGTTTTCAAGCGCGAGAAGATGGTCACGATCGCGCGCGATCACCTTGTGCTTGCGCTCCTCTTCTTCATCGCGCTCACGGGATTCATGGTCGAGGGATTCAGGCTTCGCGCCGAAACGCTTCCCTGGCGCGAGCCGTCGCCGGTCGGGCAATGGATCGCGGGCGTTTCCGGTATGTCCGTGCCGCAGGCTCTCGCCGCGCATCGGCTGTGGTGGTGGATCCACGCGGCGGCGAGCCTGTTCCTCATCGCCTATTTGCCGTTCTCCAAGTTCATCCACGTTTTCGCGGCGAGCGTCAACCTGACACTCGAGGGGTTGCGCTCCAATTCGTACCTCTCCGTCGAGGAACGGGAGGCCTTGAAGAGCGATTTCAGCTTCCGCCATCTCGTCATGTGCGACGCGTGCACGCAATGCAACCGCTGCGCCGTCGTCTGCCCGAGCAGCATCGCGAAGGAGCCGCTCTCTCCCCGGAAGGTGATCGACGAGACGGGTCGTTTCGTTCGCCGGAAGGGCGGATTCGGCCTTGTGCCGCGCCCCGGAGAGACGTCGCTCGCGAAAGCCGGCGCCGTCGCGGGGGATCCGGTCTGGTTCTGCACGACGTGCAGCCATTGCCAGCGCGAATGCCCCGGCGCGATAAGCCCGATGGACGTGATCCGGGAGATCCGCGCCGCGCGCGTCGAGGGAGGCGAGGATGTGCCGGTCAACATCCAGGAGATGCTCGAATCGGTATACAAGTTCAAGAATCCGTGGCAGGGGGCGAAGGGGAAGCGGATGGACTGGGCGTCGGGGCTGGACGTTCCCGTGCTTTCCGAAGGCGCGAAGGAGTCGCGTTGCCTCTACGTCGGCTGCACGTTCGCCTACGACTCGCGGCTGCAGGAGGTGCCGCGCTCTGCCGTGGCCCTGTTCAGGGCGGCGGGGCTCCCGTTCGCCGTTCTCGGGAAGGACGAGGCGTGCTGCAGCGAGTTCATCCGGGGCGTCGGGGAGGACGGGCTCTTTTCGGAGCTCGCCTCCGGGAACGTCGACGCGTTCGACCGGCACGGGATCACGGAGATAGTCACGCCGTGTCCGCACGGCTTTCATACCTTCACGAACGAGTACGCCCGCATGCGGCCGTCGATGAAGGATCGCAGGGTGCTGCACGTGTCGCAAGCGCTCGAGACGATTCTCGCCTCGGGCGCGCTCGCGCTCGAAAACCGCGGGGAGCGGACGGTCACGTTCCACGACCCGTGTTTCCTGGGACGGCGAAACGGCGTCTACGACGCGCCGAGGAACGTGCTCAGGTCGATCCCCGGCGTCCGGCTCGTCGAGATGGCGCGTTCGCGCGAGAAGAGCCTCTGCTGCGGCGGGGGAGGCGGGAGAATGTGGGTCGAGGCGGGGGAAGGCGAGAAGATCGCCGAGATACGGGTGCGCGAAGCGGCCGGAACCGGCGCCGGAACGATCGTCACCGCGTGCCCCTTCTGTTTCAGCAACATGGATGACGCGGTAAAGACCGCGGGCTTCGAGGGCCGGATCGTCGTGAAGGATATCACGGAGCTCGTGGCCGAATGCCTGCCGGGCCGAAAGGCCGGCTGAGAAAGGAGTCTCCGGATGGAGATTCTCGTATGCGTGAAAAAGGTGCCCGATACGGCCGACGCCGAGGTCGTGCTCAAGGCGGACGGCACGGGTATCAGGGAGGACGATCTCGCCTCCGGCATCAACGAATGGGACAACTACGCCGTCGAAGAGGCGATCAGGATCAAGGAGACGCACGGCGGCACGGTGACCGTCGCGACGATCGGCTCCGCCGACAGCGAGGACGTCCTCAGGCGCTGCCTCGCCATGGGGGCGGATAACGCGATCATGATCGACGACGCTTCATTCAAGGGCGCCGATCCCTACGGAATCGCGCGGGGACTTCGCGGCGCCGTCGGGAAGGGTTCCTACGATCTCGTTCTCGCGGGAGCCCAGGCGGGGGACGACGGATTCGCGATGGTGGGGCCGGTGCTCGCAGGATATCTCGGCTGGCCGCACGCGACGCTCGTCACATCCGTTCTCCTCGAGGGGAAAACGGTCAAGGTGACGAGGGAGCTCGAAGGAGGCCTCGAGGAGATGCTGAGGATCGAGCTTCCCGCGGTTCTCACCATCCAGACCGGCATCAACGAGCCGCGCTACGTTTCGATCATGGGGATACGGAAGGTGCGCGCGAAAGAGATTCCGGTCCTCGATCACGCCGCGATAGGGCTCGCGCCGGGCGAGACCGGCGCGGACGCGAATCTTATCAGGCTCGGCGCTCTCGCCGTGCCGCCGGCGGGAAAGAAAGCCGAGATGATCAAGGGCACTCCCGCGGAGATCGCCCGGAAGATACTCGAAATCGTGAAGGAAAGAGGGGGGGTGGCGTAGATGGCGAAGGTATTCGTCGTCGTGGAACACCGGCAGGGCGCGATGCGGGACGCGACCTTCGAGCTCATCACGCTCGCGCGCGAGCTCCAGAGCGCATCGGGTCTCGAGCCGGCCGCCGTCGTCATCGGGCGCGGCGTGCGGGGCTTCGCCGAGACCCTCTCGAAATACCTGCCCCGGACGATCGTCGTCGAGAGCGAAACGCTCGCCGATTTCCGCTACGAGACGTACGCCGCCGTGCTCAAGGAGATTCTCGAAAGAGAAACGCCTCTCGTGACGCTCTGCCCGCAATCGGCGTTCGGAATGGAGCTCTTCCCGAGGCTTTCGGTCGAAGCCGCTCGTCCGTGCGCGACCGATTGCATCAAGGTCGAGATGGAAGGCGCGTGCCTGTCCGTCGTGCGGAGCATCTATAACGGCAAGATCCACTCCCGCTCCACGTTCGCTCCGTCGGGAGGCTACCTCGTCGCGGTGCGTTCGGGGAGCTACGCCCCCGCGGCGGAAGCGGGAGGCGCCGGCGCCG
>JAFNGP010000086.1:6082-8046 GCA_017885175.1 bacterium | reverse complement strand
AGATCGTTCTCGAGAACGCCTTCGATCTCCTGGGGGAGAACGGGGCTCAGGATGAGTATCGGAAGCCGGATGCCCGCCTTCCGGAGCTCCCGCCCCTCGTCGAGAGTCGCGACCCCGAGGATATCGACGCCGCATTCCTCGGCGAGCCGGGAGATGCGGACCGCTCCGTGTCCGTAGGCGTCCGCTTTCACGACGAAGAGCAGGGCGACGCCCGGCGGAACGATGCTTCTCGCGCGCCCCAGGTTGTGTTTCGCCGCGTCGAGATCGATCTCCACCCATGCCGGAAAGCGGTTCACGTCACGTCCCCTTCGTCTGCTCCTCCGCGCGCGCTGCGTCGCCGCGATAGACGAACCGGTCGAGGAGCTTCACGTAATCGGTCCATTTGCCGGGACGAGCGGTTTCCTTGTCGAGAACCTGCAGGGTGCCCCTCGTCTGCGCGTCGAGGTTATCGATATAATGGAGCAGTATCGCCTCGATCGTCATCGGAACGATCGGGGATCCGTGCTCGAGAGAGCCGTGATGACTCAGGACCATATGCTTCAGCTTGAGGGAGAGCTCCGCCGGAAAGCCCTCGATCTCGCGCATGCGCGCGTCGAGAAACTCGACGCCGAGCACGATGTGCCCGATGAGACGCCCGCTGTCGGAATAATCGATGCGGTTCGTCACCTCGAGCTCCTGGACCTTGCCGAGATCGTGCACGATGACGCCGCACAGGAGAAGATCGCGGTCGATCTCTGGATACACTTCCGCGGCCCGCATCGCGATCGCCGCCATGTCGCGCACGTGGTGCGCGAGGCCGCCGATATACGAATGGTGCCAGACGCGCGCCGCGGGCGCTTTGAGAAACCTCGCTTTGAACTCCTCGTCGGCGAATATGCGATCGAGAAGCTCCCGCAGATGCCCGCTCTCGATCGTAGAGACGGCGGCCATGATCTCGCGGAGCAGATCGCCCGTTTCCTCGGAGGCGACCGGCACGAATTGCGCCGCGTCGTACTCCTTCTCGCCGAGCTTCACGATGCTCCCGACGTGCAATTCGAACGCCCCCTGATAGTGTTTCATCTCCCCCTTGATCCGCACGACGTCGTTGATCTGGATATCCCGGTCGATCTCCTCCGTCGGCTGCCAGAGGACTCCCTTCAGGGGACCTTCCTTGTCCGAGAATTGAAAGAGGAGGAATCTGCCGTTGACGGAATCCCTCCAGTCCTTCCGCGCGACTACCATGACCCGTTCCACCCGTTCCGCCGCCTTCGCCATAACGCTCATCCGCCTTTCGTGCGAGCATCGCGTTCGTACGATTTCAAATACGCTAGATCAACGCGCGGCGCGAGGTCAAGCTGAATCGGTCCGTTTACCGGACGGACTCCGCGTCCGCTCGAGCCGAACCCGGTCGGGGGAGCCGGCGCGAGGGGCCCCCCAAAAAAAATGTGCGGCACACCGGGTGCCGCACATTCGCTTTCGCCGCGACGATGATCCGACGCTTACATCTGGATCATGATGGCGTTGCCGCCGAACAGGATGTAGCCGATCTTCACGTCGCCGCCGATGTTCAGCTTCTCGCGCGCCGCCCGGTCGCCCCGGGGAACCGCGCCGTACGAGGCGCCGCCGTTGAACGGCTTGTTCTCGTTCATGACCGCCTTCAGGACGGCGAGCATGGCGTCGTTCGGCTCTTCGATCGTGAACCCGACGTTCTTGAGCTTCATCACGAGCTTCGATTCGGTCCCTATCTGCTCGGAAACGATCTTCGCGTTCTCGACCCTGAATTTCTTGTCCGCGATCTCCTTGAGCGTGAGGGCGCTCGAGGTTATCTTGTTGAGCTCGACGACGACGTATTCCTCGGGAGCGACGAACTGCGCTTCCGGACGCAGAAGCGGCAGCTTCACGCCGGAGGGCTCGCCGACCATGATCGTATCAGAACCGGCCATGAGATAATCGACGACAAAATGAATATACGGAGTGAAATACTT
>JAFNGP010000086.1:0-6029 GCA_017885175.1 bacterium | reverse complement strand
TCCTCGACTTTGCCTTTGCAGCTCGCGAGAACGCCGGTGAGAAGGATCGCGATTACGAGGGATTTATGTAGCTTCGACATACATGCGCTC
This sequence comes from bacterium, assembly GCA_017885175.1. Taxonomy (GTDB): domain Bacteria; phylum Krumholzibacteriota; class Krumholzibacteriia; order Krumholzibacteriales; family Krumholzibacteriaceae; genus SSS58A. Next base: position 5,939 of record JAFNGP010000086.1, on the reverse strand, counting down.
CTTTGCAGGAATGAGGAAAAGCTCTACACGCTCCAGCGGGAAACCTCGCCATGGAAACGGGACGTACCGGAGAAAATTAATACGCTCCCCACCGCTTGTCAATGATAATTTAATTGCAAGGATAACAGCGGGTTAAAGATCATTCGTTCGCAAAGAAGGCACGCCTTTCACTTTTTCTTGCCTATCTCCTTGTCCGTGAGAGGGACGCCGTATTGCGTGAAGAGATCCTTGACCTCCTGATTGAGCTGGATGGAGTCGTTGAGCGGCTCGAGTTTCATCTGTCCCTGTTCGATGACGCCGGCCGCGGACAGGGACAGATCGATCCGCCCGATAAACTGGCCGGATCCGCCCGTCGCGAGCATGATCGATTTTCCCTGCTTCTCGAGCTTCTTGATGACCGGTTTCCCGTGGCCGACGACCACGAGATCGAAATCGCCCACCTGCCGCGCGAGCTCGAGAGAACGCTCCATTCCCATATGGCTGAGCACGATCATGAAATCCGCCTTCGTCCGCATCTCGGGAACGAGCTTCTTGATCGTTTCGATCGCGGGCAGCACCCTGAACGTCGAGACGTCGATATAGGCGGGAAAACGGATCGCGTCGTCGAGAACGCCGGTGATCGCGACGCGCAGCCCGCCCTTGAGCGTCTTGACCGTGTAGGGCGCGCCGAATATCCCCTCCCCCGTCACCGGATCGACGACGTTCGCCGCGACGATCGCGAACGTCGCGCGGCTCGCGACCCCCCGCAGGAACGGCAGCCCGAATACGAACTCCGTCTCGCCGGGCGCGAACGCGTCGAGACCGACGACGTTCATGGCGTCGAACGCGAGCTCGGCCTCCTTCTCGGTGAACGAGAGGTCCGCGCCGAAGGCGTCCCCCGCGTCGACGACAACGAGGTTATCGACGGATTCCCTGATCCGCCCCGTGAAGGTCGCCCAGCGCCCGAGCCCTCCCATGTCCTCGATGACGCACCCGCAGGAGCGCACCTTGCCGAGAAGATCGCTCGAGAAAACGACCGTGAGCTCGTCCGGTCGCGCGGACGGTTTCTTCTTCGCGCCCTCCGTTCCGCACCCGGATCCGAGCACGACGCACAGGACCGCGGCGCAGACGGCCGCCCATTCCCGCCACCCTGGTATCATTCGCATCATCGCCCGCCTTTCCGCAATCCGGCATCAGCTCTTGGTCCGCACAGGTCCCGAACACCGTTAATGTAGCGCGCCGCCCGCGCGTCGCACAAGTGCAAATCTCTTGGGCGCTGCGCGCATGCGGCCGGACGGAGGAAATCGAAAACGGCCACGATGCAAACGAATCATCGTAAACTCGCGGGGGATGCATATGAGCAGGATCCTTGTCGTCGACAACGCAGGCGAACACGACGCTCAGGATCAGAACGAACACCGGCGAACATTCCCGTCTGGGCCTCAAGAGCAGATTCGAGCTCGTGGACTACGAGAAGAAGACGGATTTCGATTACGACTATCGCTATTTCGACGGCGGCGCCGAATGGGAAGCCGGAGAGGATTTCGACAGAATGCTCCATCTGGGCCTCCTCGCGGGGAAACGCGAGGTTCCCGACACGACCTCTCTGAGCTACGATCGTCTTCTCGCCGAGATCGAAACGCGGTTCTCCCCGGCCGCCGCATTCTCCTTCCAGCTGATATCCGCCGCCGATCGCAAGAGCTACCGCGAAACGGCGCGAAGCTCGTACTGGAACGTTACCTCTCACTTCGAGATGAGCCGCGGTTCCGCGGGCGGAGCGGTATTCTCGCTGCGGGGGGAATCGGAGATTCTGCGTTTCGGCCGGCCCGATACCGCCTACTTCGACACGCATTTTCTACGGACCGGCCTTCGGGCGCAGCTGCAGGTGCGGTCGCCGTCGGCGGTATACGTCGAGCCGCACTAGCCGGTGATGCTCTGCAGGAGCTTCCCCGAGGAGCGCTACCGGGAGATCTCGTGCGTTCTCGCGGCGGAGATCATGCGAAGCGACGGGTTCTGGCTGAGCCTCTCGTATGAACCCGGATTCCGCCATTACGCGCTCGACGGAAACGGGCTCTATTCGGATTTCTATCTGAATCGCCTATCGGCGATGGGGAGCCTCCCGCTGCCGGCCGGAACGACCCTCAACATGCTCGTCACCCATGAGCCCGAGCGGCATTCCCGCCGCGAGGATAATTTTTCCGTGACGCTCGTATCGATCGATATCACAAAGAGTTTCTGATCGCTGGAAACGGCGGAAAAAATACTCTTGACATACGGGTCAAGGGCTGTTAATTAGCATCATGTTCCTCAGCAAAGGAGTGTAAAAATGCCAAAGGTTCCGTTTATCGACCACGACCTGTGCACCGGCTGCGAACTTTGCGTGGAAACCGTGCCCGATGTGTTTCAGATGGAAGGGGATGTGGCGACGGTCATCGATCCCGAAGGCGCCACCGAAGAGGAAATAACGGAAGCTATCGATAACTGCCCGGTTGAAGCGATCGTCTGGCAGGAATAATAGGCGGATCCGCGGGGAATTGCACGAGGAGCCGCGCCTTTCGGGGTGCGGCTCCTCTTTTTTTCGCTCCATTGTCCGGACCGGCCTGAGACGATACCCGTGCCGGCATCTTACTCCGAGCAGGCTTCGAGCAGGACTTCGGCGATATCGAGCGCATGCACGTCTTCGCGGCCGAGGGTTTTGAGCGCGTCCTCGAACATCGTGAGACAGAACGGGCACGCCGTGAAAACGTGGTCGACGCCGAGCCCGAGCAGCTCCCTGGCGCGATCCTCGTTGATCCGGGAGCCGAGGGTTTCCTCCATCCACATCCTTCCGCCCCCCGCGCCGCAGCAGAAGCTCGATTTGCCCCGCCGCCCGAACTCGGCGACGCGCTTCGTCGAGCGCGAGAGGAGCGCTCGCGGCTCCCGCATGACGCCGTTGTACCGGCCGAGATAGCACGAATCGTGGTAGGCGCCGCGGAGCGTCTCGATTCGCCGCGCCTTCAGCGCGCCCTTCGAGAGGAGCCCGAGCAGGAATTCGGAGTGGTGCACGGCGGGCATGCTGAGCCCGAACTGCGGATACTCGACGAGGAAGGTATTGAGACCGTGGGGACAGGCCGTGACGATCGTGTTGAATTTGTATTTCTTGAGCGTCTCGATGTTCGCCTGAATCTGGGTCTGGGCGAGATACTCGTTTCCCATCCTGCGCGCCGTTTCTCCGCAGCACATCTCCTCCGTGCCGAGTATGGCGAAATCGACCCCGGCCATCTGCATGAGCCGGACGACGGAGCGCGATACCTTCTGGGCGCGCTGATCGAACGATCCGGAGCAGCCGACCCAGAAGAGGACGTCGAAGCTCCGCTTCTCGGATGCGAGCGGCACGCCGAGCCCCGCGGNNGCGGGAAAGCGGCTCTCGGTGAGAACGAGGAAGCGGCGAAGGTCGACGATTTTCTGCACGTGCTCGATGAAGGTCGGGCATTCCTGCATGCACGCGCCGCAGGTCGTGCAAGCCCAGATTTCGTCCTCGGAGACGTTCTCCGGAATCACCGGCGTGGGTTTCAGANNCGGGCTCAGCGGCTTTTGCGTCGCGTGCGCGGGGCACGCGACCTGGCACCTCCCGCACTCCGTGCAGGCGTAGAGATCCATGGTCTGTTTCCAGGTGAAATCCTTGAGCTCCGAAACCCCGAATTTCTCCGCCGATTCATCCTCGAAATTCATGCGGCTCAAGCCGCCCGCGCGGCCGAGATTCTTGAAAAACACGTTCGGGACGGCGCCGAGGATATGGATATGTTTCGAGAACGGAATGAAGAGCAGGAAGAAGAATATGACGAGATTATGCCCCCACGAGAAAACGCCGTTCGCGAGAGGCACGTTCATNNCCTCGCCGAACCTTCGAGGATCTCGGTCCCTTTCAGTCCGTACATGAACAGGATAAGCACGAAGATGAGGGCGAGAATGAGGGCCGCCTGCGGGGGCGCGCCGGGGTCGTCGATCTTGAGGCGTTCCGGTTTCAGGATGAATCGCCGCACCGCCGCGACGGCGAGCGCGCCGATAACGAGGATCCCGAACACATCCTGAAGGAAGATGAACGCCGACCCCAGTCTCCGCCCGACGAGCCGCTCGAGTCCGAATCCGGGAATCACCTGGCCGAGCATATGATCGAGGGTTCCGATCGTGATGAAGATGAATCCCCAGAATATGACGAAATGCCCCAGGCCGGCCGGTTTCGCCAGCACCCGCGCCTGCGCGCCGACGTAAACGAGAACCGCCTTGATCCGGTCTCCCCAGCGGTCGAACCGGTCTTCCGGTTTCGCCGCCCGGAGAATCCGGTAGAGAAGCCGGACGATGAGGCCGAAAACCGCGAGCACCGCGGCGAAAAGAACGAGGAAAACGATTCCCTGGATTGTCATAGAACCTTCTTCAGCTCCTCCGTCAACAGCGGAACGACCTCGAAGAGGTCGCCGACGATTCCATACGTGGCTCGTTCGAAGATCGGCGCGTTCGGGTCCTTGTTGATCGCGACGATGACCTTCGATGTCCGCATCCCCGCGAGGTGCTGGATCGCGCCCGAGATCCCGCACGCGATGTAGAGCTTCGGGTTCACGATCTTTCCCGTCTGTCCGACCTGGATCGCCACCGGGGCGAAACCCGCGTCGACGGCGGCGCGGGACGCGCCGACCGCCGCGCCGAGGAGATCGGCGAGATCCTCGAGAATCTTGAAATTCGCCTTGTCCTTCATGGCGCGGCCGCCCGTCACGATGACGTCCGCCTCGGTGAGATCGGGGCGTCCCCCCTCGAGGGGAAATATTTCGGTGACGATAGCGCGAATCGCGTCCCGCATGACGTTCGAAGCGTGCGCCTCGATCGGAGTGCTGCCTCCCGACGGTTCGGCGGGAGCGACGTTGTTGGGCCGGATCGATATGCAGTTCGGCCTGTCTCCCGATCGAACGATCTCGACGTACGCCCTGCCCGAATACACGGGCCTGCGGGCGACGCACCGGGTTCCCTCCATGCGCACGTCGACGCAGTCGCTGAACATGACGCCGTCCGCTTTCGCGGTGACGCGCGGTCCGAGATCCCTCCCCATCGCCGTGGCGCCGAGAAATATATACGAGTACGCTCCCTGTTTCACGATGTCGGACAATACCGCGGCGTACCCCTCGGTCGAATAGCGCGCGAGAGCCTCGTCCTCGGCGACGATGATCTTTCGCAGTCCGTAGCCCGTCAGGCTCCCGGCCGCCGCGCGCGCCCCCGCTCCGATGAGAGCCGTATCGATCGCTCCGCCCGCGGCCTCCGAAACGCGCCGCGCCGCGCCGATGAGCTCTTTCGTGATTTTCTTGATCCCGCCCCCCCGGACCTCTCCGAATACCAGAATATCGTTCGCCATCTTGAGAATCCTCCCTGTCGAGCAGTGCTTAAACGACCTTCGCTTCTTCGCGGAGCAGCCGCACGAGCTCCTTCACCGTGTCCCGCGTCTCTTCGGCCTTGACCATCGTGCACCCCGAGCTTTTCGACGGGGGCAGCCAGCGCAGGATCGTGCTCCGCGCCTCGCCGGGAGCCTGGCCGAACCCGAGATCGGCGAGCGTCTTTTTCCGGATTTCCTTCTTCTTCGCCTTCATGATGCCGGGAAGCGAGGCGTACCGCGGATCGTTGAGCCCTTTCTCGCACGAGACGATGACGGGAAGACTCGTCTCGACCTTTTCGTCCCCTCCCTCGACGCGCCGCCGCACGGTCGCGCGCTTCGCGTCGGCGGCCAGCTCGAACGCGGTCGCCACGTTGACCTGCGGGATATCGAGCATCTCGGCGAGGATCGATTGAACCTGGCCCATGTCGTCGTCGATCGCCTGCTTGCCGCAGAAGATGATATCGAATCCTTCGGCCTCGATCGCCTTCGCCAATACCGCGGCGGTCACGAAGGGATCGGGACGTTCCAGCGCCTTGTCGCATACGTGAACGGCGTCGTCGGC
>JAFNGP010000085.1:7135-7386 GCA_017885175.1 bacterium | reverse complement strand
CCCGCCTCGATGAGAATGTCCGCGACCCTGCGGGTCGTCTGGCTCTTGCCGCTCCCCGTGCGCACCGCGCAGATGGAGATGACCGGCTTCACGCTCTTGACCATCGTCGGCGCGGCTCCCGCGAGCGTGAAATGCGCGCCGAGGGAGTTCACGAGCGCCGCCTTCTCCATGACGTACTGATTCGAGACGTCGCTGTAGGCGAACATCACTTCATCGATCCCGTTCTTCACGATGAGCCCGGCGAGCTCCGA
>JAFNGP010000085.1:0-7105 GCA_017885175.1 bacterium | reverse complement strand
CTCCCCTCGATGTCGGGGATCTGCGTGGCCGTGAAAGCGACGACCTCCACGTCCTTTCTCCCCCGGTAGAGCGTATTGAAATTGTGAAAATCTCTCCCTGCAGCGCCCATGATTACGATTCTTTTCCGCTTCATAAATGAAACGCTCACCTCCGTACTTTCCGTATCAACGAAGTCGTCGAGAAACCCTTGCGCATCGTCACCCGTTTGATCCGGCCGCCGCGCTCCTCGACGAAGCTCGCGCCCACGATCTCTTCTCTTCCGTATTCGGCTCCCTTGACGAGAACGTCGGGCTCGAGCGCGCGAATCGCTTCGAGCGGCGTGTCCTCGCCGAAAATGACGACGCGATCGACCGCCTCGAGCGCGGCGAGAACGAACGCTCTGTCCTTCTCCGCGACGAGAGGCCGCCCGCGTCCCTTGAGCCTCCGAACCGACGCGTCGCTGTTCAGGCCGACGACGAGAATGTCGCCGAAACCCCTCGCTTCCCGAAGCAGCTCGACGTGCCCCCGATGCAGGATGTCGAAGCATCCGTTCGTGAAAACGATGATCTTCTTCCCGTTCCGCGCCCGGAAACGCGCGAGCGCGTTCATCGAAAGCGTCTTGTCGCGATAACCACCCATAATCGATCCTACCTGAACGCCGCCTCGAGCTCCTCGCCCGTCACGGCCGCGGTCCCGAGCTCCCTGATGACGATCCCCGCCGCCGCGTTCGCGAGCTCGATCGCCTCGTGGATGGTCCCTCCGGCGGCGAGTCCCGCCGCCAGCACGCTGATCACGGTGTCCCCCGCCCCCGTCACGTCGTACACCTCGCTCGCCCGCGCGGCGAAATGGCGCGGCCGCGCTCTCTCCCGGAAGAGGGTCATCCCGTCTTCTCCCCGGGTGACGAGAACGGCCCGGGCTTCGAGGTCGCGAAGGAGCGATCTTCCGACAAAATCGAGATCCTCGTCGCTCCTGATCCGCCTGTTGTAGAATCCGCCCGCTTCCTTCTTGTTCGGCGTCACCGCGAAGGCCCCGCGGTACAGGGAAAAATGTCCTTCCTTCGGATCGATGAGAAACGGAACGTCGCGGCGTCCGCAGAGCTTTCGCACGAGATCCATGACCTCCTCCGCGACGACGCCTTTTCCGTAATCGGATACGATCACGGCATTCGCTCCGGCTATCGCCTTTTTCACCGCCAGGAGAAGCCTCCCGAGAAGGGCGTCGCGAATCGGCTCGGCCGATTCGAAATCCGCGCGGACCACCTGCTGGCTGTGCGCGATGATGCGGATCTTCTCGGTCGTCGGGCGGCGCGGATCCGCGAGAATCGACGCCGACGAAAGGCCCTTGGTCTTCAAAAGGCTCGTGAGCTCCGCTCCGGATCCATCCGTGCCGATGACGCCCGCAAGCGACGTCCTGACGCCGAGNNGCGACGACGGGCACGGGCGCCTCGGGGCTGATGCGGTCGACCGCCCCCCAGATGTAGCGGTCCAGCATGATATCGCCGACGACGGCGACCCGCGAACGGCGCATCGCGCGGCAGATTTCTCTCACCCTGCTTTTCCGCATAAAAGAAACGCTCCGTTCTCCGTCAGATTCCCGGATAGAGGGGCGAACTTTCTCTTTCACTATAGGTTATACTTTCGGGAATATACCGCAGAATGCGCGCCCATATCAAGGACATTTGTCTCGGCGCATCTGTCACGGCGCGGAGCTCCCGCTCGAAGTGTACGCTTCTCAAGCCCCCCGCTTGCCCCACCCGAAGAGAGGCCCCTCCCCTTTTCTATGCTCTTCCCAGAGACGCCTGAACCGGTTGATATATATAGCCTTGAAGAGCTCTTCCTTTTCGGGAAAATGCTCCAGAACGTACTCGCGAAAATTCCGCACCTCTATCTCGACATCGACTCGCGGCAGATCGCTCTGCTTGATGATCGCGGAGATCCGATCGGCCATCCCGCGGATCTCCTCCACTCTCGCCACATCGATACGCCGCGGACGCGAATTCACGGCGTCGAAAATCTCCTTTTCGAACGACTCCCAGTTGATATCCCTGATCGGCGCGCGGTCGGCCCCGCCTCCCTCCCCCTTCTCCTCATGACCGTTCTTCAGCGAAAGCCGCTTGCCGCAGGCGCACACGACCTCCCGGTCGAATTCGAAGAGAGCGTCATCGTGCTCGCGCCCGCACTTCGGACATCTGAGAGACATCGAGAGCCTTCCTTATTGACTCGCNNCAACAGCCGATCCCGATCGAGCTCGACGAGAAAGCGGCTGAAGGCATCTATTCGAATTTCGTCCTCACCGCGCATACCGCGAGCGAGTTCGTACTCGATTTCGCGCGCATGGTGCCCGGGATCAACAAGGCCAAGGTGTTCGCCCGGATCATCATGACGCCGCAATCCGCGAAATCGCTCAACATCGTCCTCGCCGGCGCGATCAAGCAGTTCGAGGAATCGTTTGGCGCGATCCAGATCGCGCAGCAAAAGGGAACCCGTGCCGACGGATCGCCGATCGGATTCCAGAACCTTCCGGGCCAGGGCCAGGAGAAGAAATCCTCTAGAGGCTGACGGGCGGCTTCGTCTTCCAGCGCCGGTGCGCCCAGAAGTACTGCTCGGGATAGCGGCGCACGCAATCCTCGAGAATCTTCATATGCTCCCGCGTGAGGCGAAGAACTTCCGCGTCGCGGTCGACGCCCGCCTTCGGGTAGATCGGCGGGAAAAGGATCGCGTCGTGCGTCTCGTCCGCGCGGCGAACGATGGCGCAGCCGACGAGCGGCGAGCCCGTGCGGCACGCGAACTGCGCCGGCCCCTGGAAGGTCGACGCGGGCGAGCCGAAGAAATCGACGAACACTCCCGCCTTGCCCGCGTCCTGGTCCGCGAGGAGCGCAACGATCCGCCCCTTCTTGAGAGCTTCGAACACGCCGCGCGCCGCGACCCCGCGCTCGATGATGCCGATGCCTGCCGACCGTCTGAGATCGTTCATGAGGTCGTTCACGAGACTGTTCGCCTGCTCGCCGACGAGAAAATCGACGGGAAGCCCGCACGAGGCGACGCCGGCGCCGAGAAGCTCCCAGCTGCCGAAATGCCCGGTCACGGCGATGACCCCGTGCCCCCGCGCGAGCGGACCCTCGAGATGCTCGAGCCCCTCGAACCGGACGATCCTCGGATAATCTTCCTTCTTGAGGCGCCCGAGCGAAGCGAACTCGATGATCGATTTGGCGAAGTTCACGTAGGAGGCGCGGCCGATCCTGACCTTCTCCCCCGCGCCGAAGCTGTCTCCGAACGCGCGGTTCAGGTTCTCGAGGGTGACGCCGCGCCTGACCCGCACGACGTCGAACGCCAGGATCCCGAGCACGCCGCCGAGCTTGACCGACACCCTCAGGGGAAAGCCGCGCGGGAGCGCCACGAGAAGGCGCACGCCCGCGAGCTCGATTCTATGCCGGAGCTTTCTCACGATACGGGGCACGAGGCCAACCTTTCGACGCCTACGCAAAGAAACGGGCAAGGAAGCTCATCTGTATCTCGATGCTCGACTCGGGACAGAGCTCGTGGCAGCACATGCACCTGATGCAGCGCTTGTCCTCGATCCGGAAGACCGCGCCTTCCTTCCGGATCGTCTGCACCGGACAGCTCTCGGCGCAGAAGCCGCACCCGGTGCACGTCGAGGATACGATCACCGGCTTCACCCACACGAACGGAGCGACGAGCTTCACGAGCGGCCGCGGCACGAGCTTGATCGCCCTGTTCGTGGGAAGAGCGAATCCCTCGACCCGCTCTCCCGCCGCGTCGCCGCGAAGCGCGATCCTTTCGAGGTTCCCCTCGCCGAGCCCCATCTCCGCCGCGATGCGCGTCGTATCGACGAAACCCTTCGGAAACCCGATGATCCTCGCCGCCACGGCGTCGATCGCGACCCCGTCCTCTCCGGCCATGAGCAGCCCGAGCATGCGGGGCGTCCCCGAGCTCGGCCCGTTCCCTTCCATCGCGAGAACGGCGTCGACGATGTTCAGCGACGGGGTGACGAGCTTGTAGAGATGGACGAGCATCTCGGCGAATTCGCCGGGCTTCGGGTACCGTTTGTGCTGCTCCCCTTTCCGGAAACCCGGCATGACGCCGAACATGTTTTTCACGGCGCACGTCATGAGCGTGAGCGAATGCGTCTTGAGCTTCGGCAGATTGATGATGACGTCGGCGTCGAGCACGGGCTTCGAGATATAGAAGGTGTATTTCCCGAACGGGATCGCTTTCGAGCCCGAAGCCTCGAAGTTCACGAGCTCGATGCCGGCGCGCCGCGCCATATCCTCCATCCCCGTGTTCGCCCAGACGCGCTTGATTCCCCGTATCGCTCCTCCGGGACTGTCGCCGATGAACGGAACGGCCCCCGCGCCGCGGACCTCTTCGGCGACCGCTTCGACGATGCCCGGATGCGTCGTGATGGCCCTCGCGGGATCCTTCGCGGAGAGGAGGTTGGGCTTGAGGAGCACGCGCTGCCCGCTTTTCACGAACGCCTTGATCCCGCCGAGCGGCTCGAGGGCGCGCCGCAGGGCGGAGCGGATATCATCCGCCTCGTACCGCGCGCATTTCACGACGGAAACCGTTCTGCGCGTCGCCGCGTGAGTGCCGTATTGCGTTGCCTGTTCCATCGGTTCAGCGTTTGTCAGATTTCTCGGGCGGTGAAGCGAGGGCGAACGTCCCGCCCCCGCACGATACGACGATCCCCCGCATCTCGAGATCGAGGAGAAGGGGAAGCGCGACCGCAGGAGGAATATGACAGAATTGAAGAAGCTCATCAATATGTTTCGGGTCGACGTCGAGCGCCGAGAGCATGGCGCGCTCCTCGTCGCTGAACGACTCCGGCGCGGCCGCTCCGGCGAGCGTCCCGCGCTCCGTCCCGGACCCCCCGAGGCGCGGAAACGCCGCGACGATATCGCCGGCGCTCTCGACGAGCGTCGCCCCGTCGCGGATGAGCCGGTGCGGCCCCCTGCTCCCGGGATAATCGATCGGCCCCGGCACGGCGAATACCTCCCGGTTCTGATCGCACGCCCACTGAGCGGTTCCCATGGCGCCGCTTCCGACATCCGCCTCGACGACCACCACGCCGAGCGACAGCCCGCTCAGGATTCTGTTTCGCCGCGGAAAATTGTACCTCAGCGGAGGGGTCCCGAGGGGAAACTCCGAAAGGACGCATCCGTGTTCCACGATCCTTTCGACGAGCGCGAGATGCTCCGTAGGATAGACGACGTCGACGCCGCATCCGAGAACGGCCGACGTGCCTCCGCCGCCGGAGAGCGCGCCCTCGTGCGCCGCGCCGTCGATGCCGCGCGCGAGCCCGCTCACCACATGGATGCCCAGATCGGACAGCTCCCGGGCGATGTTCGACGCGTTGATGAGACCGCGTCTCGAGCTCCTCCGCGAGCCGACGATGCAGATCGAGGGGCCCGCGAGCGCAGCAAGCTCGCCCGCGTAAAACAGGACCGGCGGAGGATCGGGGATTTCCCTGAGCGGGAGCGGATACGATTCGTCCGACAACGAAACCAGACCCCAGTTTTCCTTCTCGATACGCCCCAGCTGCTCCTCCACGAGCCTTCTATCGGGCGGCTCGATTCGACGAGCGAGGATCCTGCTCAAGCGCTCCCGCTCCGTCTCGCTTTCGAGCATGCCCGCGATCTCCTCGAGCGAGCTCCCGAGCGCGAGCGAAATCCATGCAGCCGGACGCGCGCCCCGCGCGAGGGAAATCTCGAGCCAGAGCCGCGCCGCATCGGAACAACCCATCCTCCACCTCCCAGCGACTGAAGCAATCGATTGTCAGGCGGGAATACGATCATGGGAAGCGAGCGATCCCGCCGTCCCGCACCCATCCCCATCGCTCGTGTCGCGCGAAGCGGCCGCGCGCCGGTTCCAATCGCACGCGGCGCCATACTACCATGTTTCGGGCATCAGCGCAACCGGGGAGTTCGAGCTTCCCTGGAGACCGTTCCTCCCGGCGCGCGAACCGCGGCGGGGTCACGCGCGTATCATCGTGAGAAGCATCTTGAAGCGCTTCACCGCTCTCAGCGAGTGCGGCTCGCCCGCGGGCATGATGACGATATCCCCCGCGCGCGCCGTCAGGGGCTTCCCCGAAATCGTGATCTCGGCCTCGCCGTCAACGATCTCCACAAACGCGTCGAACGGCGCCGTATGCTCGCTCAGACCCTGCCCCTCGTCGAAGGCGAAGATCGTGACCGTGCCGATCTNNAGCTGCAGCGCCTTCGCCTTGATCTCCTGCATTCCCGCGTCACGTTTCGTGCTCATCGATGCTCCGCCTCCTTGTTAAGCGGCGCTCATTATACGAGACTTCGTCCGGCGCGCGCGACGATTTTTCTGTTTTCTTTCGAGCCGCAAGCCCGTACTCTCATACTGCTCATGCAATCGCTTCGAACATCCGCGACGACGAGGAGGTCCGTTCAATGGCTCACCGCAAAGCGATCAATCCCCAGGCGCCGCAGGAGTTCTCGATAAGCCCGGACGGCGAAAAGTTCCCCCTTCCGCGAAAGGACGAATTCGCGGCCGAGCTCAAACGGGTCGAGACGCTCGCAAAACGCGCGCGCGGAGAAGGCAAGGAGATCGTCGTCGTCATGGGAGTCGGGTTCGTCGGAGTCGTCATGGCGGCGATCGTCGCCGACACGACCGACAAGAAGGGAAAACCGAGCAAGTTCGTCATCGGATGCCAGCGCCCGAGCACGCGAAGCTACTGGAAGATCCCCGTCCTCAACCGCGGCTCGGCCCCCGTCAAGGCGGAAGACCCCGAGGTGGACGAGATCATCAAACGCACGGTGAAGGAGAAGAAAACCTTCACCGCGACCTTCGCGAGCGACGTCCTGAAGCTCGCCGACTGCGTCGTCATCGACGTTCAATGCGATTATCTCAAGAACAATCTCGGGAACATGCGCACGGGCGAGGCGGACATGGCGGCCCTCGAGGCGACGATGCGCACGGTCGGCGAGAAGATAGGGCCGAAATGCCTCGTGCTCATCGAGACGACGGTCGCGCCGGGCACGACGGAATTCATCGTGTGGCCGATTCTCAAACGCGCGTTCGCCGAGCGCGGCATCAACTCGGCGCCGCTTCTCGCCCACAGCTTCGAGCGCGTGATGCCGGG
>JAFNGP010000084.1 GCA_017885175.1 bacterium | reverse complement strand
GTTGAGCTACGACTGGGTGCCGGGGCAGAAGATGTACGACGCGCCGGTCGACGTTCTCGTGAGCGGCCGCACGGCCTCCGCCGCGGAGGAATTCTCGTACGATCTCCAGAACGAGAAGCGCGCGACGATCGTCGGCGAGAAGACGGCCGGCGGGGCGCACACGGTCGAGTTCCGCACGTTCGACGTGGGCGCCTTCATCGCCGCGCTCAAGCTTCCGAGCGGCCGCGCGATCAGCCCCGTGACGAAGACGAATTGGGAAATTGTGGGCGTGAAACCCGACATCGCGGTGAGCGCCGACAAGGCGCTCGCCGCGGCGCGTCTCGACGCGCTGAAGAAGCTCGAGGAGAAGGCGGCGGACGACGGCGTGAAGGCCGGGCTCGCCTGGGCGCGCGCCGGGCTCGAGAGCGAGCTCGCGCCGTACGCGCCGCCGGCGAAGGCGCTCAAGGAGTACGTCGGCACCTTCGGCCCGCGCTCGTTCTTCATCGAGGGATCCAAGCTTATGTATCAGCGCGAGGAACGGCCGAAGGTGACGCTCGTGCCGATGGCCAAGGATCTCTTCGGCCTCGACGGGGTCGAATATTTCAGAGTGCGGTTCACGCGCGGCGCTTCGGGCGCCGTCGACGCCGTCGTCGGCATCTACGACAACGGCCGTGAGGAGCGGAACCCAAAGGGGAAATGAGCGGGCCCAGAACGCGTCGAGCGGCACCGGGGCAGGCCCCGGCCTCTCCTTCTTCGTTTGCAAAATTGACGGCGAACGTGTATAGTTGGTACTGACAACTATACGTCCGCCGTCATTTCATATATGAAGGATCGCCATGCCGCGAAAACGGAGCAAGGGCGGCCCCGCCGCGAAGGATATGCGGCTGCAGGCGGATGCCTTCGACCTCCAGGCGGCGCTGAGCGAGCTCGTCCAGGCCCACCAGTTCCGTGACCGTAAGGCGACCTGCTGCCACGGCATTTCCGTAACGCAGCGCTACGCATTGAGTGCCGTCGTCGCGCACTGGGCGATGACGCTGAACGAGCTCGCGGCCGAGCTCTATCTGGACAAGAGCACGACGAGCCGTGTCGTCGATTCGCTCGTCGAGAAGGGGTACGTCCGCCGCTCGCGCGATTCCGGCGACGTGCGCAGCCTCAGCCTCGAGCCGACGCAAAAGGGGATCGCCCTCCACTCGAAAATCCATCGGGATCTCGTTATGGAGATGAGGAACCTCATCGCGGGCGACAGCTCCGCTACCCGACGGGCCACGATCCGGGCTGTTACCAGACTGGCGCGCCTTGCGTCGAAGAAGTTCGGGCGAAAAGGAACCGTGGGACATGCCGGAAACAATCTGCTATGATACCCCGTATTCAGGTCTAACCACTGCAGGAAGGAGACCCCACATGAAATCGCGTCTGCTTGCATTATTTGTCATGATGTTGATCGCGGTGTCCCCGGCGCTCGCCGCGAAAACCCCGACCGAATACATCTCCGAAGCCCAGGCCCTCGCCAACGGCGGGAAGCTCCCCGAGGCGATCGCCATTCTCAAGCAGGCGGCGGCGGAGCACCCGGCGAGCTCCGACGTCTACGCCTACCTCGGCATGTACACGGGCAGGAGCGCCGGCCAGACGGGGGGGAACTTCGCGGAGGCGGGGCGCCTCACGACGGAGTCATTCGCGCTCCTCGACAAAGCGGTCGCGCTCGGCCCCGAGAATCCCACCGCCTATTTCTACCGCGGCATCATGGGCGTGAAGATCCCGATATTCCTCGGGAAGCTCCCGGGCGGCATCGCCGACCTGAAGCACGTGATCGCGATGAGCGAGAAGGCGCCCGCGTCCGTGCCCAAAGAGATGCTGATCCCCGCGTACTCCATGCTTGGCGAAGGCTATGAATCGGCGAAGAATCCGGCCGACGCCCGCGCGACCTACGAGAAGCTCGTCAAGCTCGCTCCCGGCACCGACGCCGCGAAGGCCGCCGAGACGCGCCTCGCCGCCATGGCTCCGGCCGCACCGAAAGAAAAGCCCGCGTGGCTCGGGCCCAACCCCGACGACCCCGTAAGCATAGCCGCCATCAAGAAACGCATCGAGACCGAGGCCGAGAATCTCGATCTCCGTCTTCATCTCGATCTCGCGCGCGCCCTCATGGATATCAAGCGCTATGAAGAGGCGCGCGAGGTGCTCCACGCCTACATCGAGAAGAATCCCTCGAACCCCGACGCCTACCGGCTCCTCTTCGAAGCGGTAGGGGCGCTCGCGAATGTGGGCTATGACCCCCGCATCGCCGATGACACGAGATTCCGCACAAACCTCGCCTTCGAGGCGATGAACGCGGCGGACAAGATCGTCGAGCTCGCCCCGAACGACGTGGGGGCGCGCCTCACCCGCGGGGTGACGGGCATCTCGATGCCGTTCTTCGTCGGCAAGTTCGATCAGGGAGTCGCCGATATCGAGTACGTNNCTCGACGTCGCGACGAAGTTCCCCGCGAGCGAATCGGCGAGGCTGGCGATGACCGGAATGCGCCCTGTCGAGACGCGCTTCGACGAGTCCAAGGCCGTGAAGCCGGTCGTCGCCATAGACTTCGTGTCGGGATTCCGGGATGAGCTTGCCCCCCAGATCGCGATCTGGATCG
>JAFNGP010000083.1:17866-31605 GCA_017885175.1 bacterium | reverse complement strand
ATATTTTTTCGGTGTCCACCGAGACGTTTTTCGAGCTGCCTGCCGATCTCAAGGCCGAGCATCCGGAGCTCTACGAGCAGCTCTCGCGGTTCTACCTGCAGGATCCCGCTTCGTACATGCCGCGGCAGTAACACCCCGACCAGCGGGTGGCAGGCACGGCCNNCAATCAGCGGCAGGACCCGCGTATCTAGTACTTGGAGATGCCCCATTCGTCGAAGATGACGTCGGCGATCGAATCGACCTGCGCGCGATTGAAGAACCAGAGCGGAAATCCGAAGTGCACGCTCGGAGCGTCCACGGCTCCCGGAGCGTCGGCGACGACCCCCTGGTATTTCGTCGTCCAGAACGCCACGACGTCGCCGTTCACGGCGGACAGCGCGTACCTGGCTCTCATCCGGTACATCGGGCTGAAGCACTCCTGTTTGCTCTCGCCGATCGTTCTCATCCAGTACGTCGGATTGTACAGTTCCACGTATGTAAATCCCTGCACCTGGGGATCGAAGAACCTGCCTTCCTTCGCGACCTGGCTCCAGAGCGTGAGCCTGTCGGGCAGATCGAGATGCGCCGTCGTGATTCTCTCGCGGGTGTCCTTGAAGGCGTATGCCATGGCGTCGTAATCGATGCGCCGCGTGGGCATCCGCGGGTCGATGCGCGGAGCCGGCCTGACCTTGTCGACAACGGTCACGCAAAACGTCCGGTACGCGATGCTGTTGACGCCGCTCGTGTCGCCCGCGCACCCCGTGCTCTGTCCCGCGATCTCGCACCGGAGGTTCCGCGGGAACGATTGATTGGTGATGGAGAGCACCGCCCCGAGGCCTCCCCGCGAATCGGACTTTCCTTCCGTCCAAATGTGCCCGCCGGCCGACGCGTAATACGCGAGGTAATTGAATTTCGCGCTCCTCGCCGGGTTGATCATCGATTCGGGCGTGAACCGGACCATGTCGTCCCACGCCATGACGTCGTCGCTCGCCGAATAGGTCCAGATGATGTTCTTGTATTTCCACAGGATCTCGATATCCGGCTCGCGGAAGCTATTGCTTGCCGTTACGTAAACGTCGGAACCCGGATCGAAATCCCTCGCCCTGCCGCAGATTTTCAGCCAGAACTCCTTGTGCTCCGTTTCCGTGGGAAACGCGTAGAGGACCTGGGTGAAATCGGTCGAGTAGAAATCGTCTACCCAGAGCAGGTTTTTCTCCATCTTCATGGGAAAGATCGTCATTTCGAACTGGGCGAGCGTCGTCGTGCCCATGTTGTCGGTCGCCTCGATGAAGAGCGTATGGACTCCGGTGCGGAACGATATGAGCTGCGCCGATTTGACGAGCGGAGAAGGGAGCACGTCCCATTCGCTCGGGTCGGAGAGATCCGCGATGTCCCACCCGTACCGGTACGAGCTTATCACGGCGCCGTAGCTCGTCGCGTCGGCCGTCCAGCTGAAATCGAGCGTGAAGCCTCCGGGGACGCGAAACGTCTGTATCCTGTTGTTGCCGCCGAGGAAGGTGTACGTGCCGAGGTTCCGCTCCCTGACGCTGAGCAGCGGTCCCGGAGGGTTGAACACCCTGAATACCCTCACGTTCTGGCTCGCGTCGAACACGGCCGTCACGGCGCCCGCCTCGTCCTTGGCCTGGACGACGAATACGTACCCGAACCCTTTCGCGAGGAGCTCGTCGTCGCCGATAACGGTTGAAGTTCCGGAGTCTTCCGGCGCGTGATACGGGATCCACGGGCACCAGCGGCTCTCGAAATCCTCCGGCCGCTTGTTCAGATTCTCGATGATGCTGAGCGAGTGCGGGGCGAGAAAATAGCGGATCGATTCGGGCTCCTGGACGTTCCACGGATCGTCGATCGGGTCATACCCCGCCCAGGCGAACCTGACGAGCGAGGGAAGCTGCTGCTCCCTCCCGATGAACGGGTTGCGCGGAGACTCGATGACGGCGAAGGGGGCCAGGGTGGCCGCGGTGAACGACCGGTAGGCGGCCTTGGATCTCATTCCTTTATCGTCCACCGCCCTGATGAAGAACGTATGGACCTTTCGGCAATACGAGGATTTCTTGTTGACGCCGACGATCACCTCTTCGCCGCTCTCGTAGGCCGAGAACGCGAACGTGCTGTCGGTGCAATAGATCTTCGTCCACGCGTCGAGCCCTGTCGTATCGGCGGGATCGAAGCCTCCCGGACTTCCGTCGCACATGGCGTATTCGTAGCCCGCCACGGCGCCGTCGGGGTCGTTTCCCATCCAGCTGAACTTGATCTTGTAGCTCGTCGTGTCCCCCTCGGGCGGACCGCCGGTGAGGCGCACCGTCGGGGACTGGTTCAGCGCCGGATCTCCGATATAGACGCTCTCATCGCAGCCGAAAAGGCATGCGAGCGCGAGCGCGCAACCGAGAGCCGCAACCGCCAGATATCCGCGCATACGCATCACCGTATCACCACGAATTTGCCGACGAACTCCGGAAATCGCCCGTCATCCGGTCGGACGCTGAAGAGATACACGCCGCTCGTAACGGTCTGCCCGTTCCGCGAGACCAGGTTCCACGCGAGCGTGCCGTTCCCCGCGCTCCCGTCGTGGCGAAGGGTCTGCACGAGATCCCCCGCGACGGTGAATATACGCACGGTGTTCGAACACTTCGGGAGGTTCCGGAATTCGGCCTTCTCTCCCGAAGGATCCGCGTTGTTCGGTTCGAACGTCCACGGCGCCATCGCTTCGCGCGTGACCGGATTCGGCACGACGTAGACGGCCGTTTTCGCGAAATCTTCCGCTTCCTGGGCTTCCGACCGCGGCACCGCGTACACGAAACTCGCATAGGGAGAATCCACCCGCCCCATGCCTTTCGGCTTGCCCATGGAATAGAGCGGCTCATACGCTATGACGGAATAGAAATAGGGAAGCCCGTTCTTCACGTCGTGATCGATGTATCGATAATACTGCCTGCCGCCGTCGTATCCGAGCTTCCAGCGCGCGATCGCCTCCATCGTGTCGCACTCCGCCTCCGTGATTCCGGGAGGGCAGGGGACCCTGCCGAGCGGGTCGTAGTAGAGGTTCTCCTCGAAGGCCTTGAGGAGAATCGCTCGCTCCGCGACCTGCTGAAGAGGCTCGTATTGAAATCCGCCTTCGAACCACGGTTTCCTGAGATCGAGGTTCGGTTCGACGTCGTTCATGAGGTCGCGGCTGTCGAGCAGGTGCCACAGGTCGTCGCTCGGCCCGCTCGTCACCGTCGTCCCGAGCGGCCGGTGCCATTCGTCCGCCCTCCATACCTGGTAGCCCTCGAAGTCGATCTTCAGCGTAATCGGATCGGGGGTGATCTCGCTCAGGTTATCCCAGATCAGGCCGACGACGCCGTCGCCGACGACGGCGCGCATGTTCGGCGGCGGCGGCGGTTCGCTCGCGATCCAGTTGATCTGGATCTCGCGGCCGTTGATGCCCGTCTGAAAATCCCTGAAGAGCATCGCCCCCTTGAAACAATCCGGATAGTTCCAGAGCTCGCTCTCTTCGGAGCAGTCCGCGTTTATCCAGAGCGTGTCGCGCACGGCGACCTTGACCTTTTCCGCATTCGCGCACGGATCGGGAGATACCCCGTTGAGCGCGGAGTTCGGGTCGCCGATGAAAATCGACTCCCGGCCGCTGACTCCCGTATTGCGATTCTTGTCCTTGTCGATCCACGTGCCATTGTAAATGAGCTTCATGAACGCGGCGTTGTCGAGGAACGCTTCGAACCCCTCGCCGGCCGCGTACGCGATGTCCAGCCCTATCGATTGCCCCGGGGAGAGGGAGAACGGCCCCACGCTCATGAGGGCCTTGTAGTCGTTCGGCTGATCCGTATTGGGCTGAAACACGCTTCTCGAGAGAAGCTCGTAGCGCTGAAAGTCGTTGATCGGCTCGCCGCCGCGCTCGTACGGAAGCAGCCCGGCGAAAATGCGGATCGCGTTGGGAGATTCCTGCAATTTCTCCACGCTCCCGTCCCGCATGAGCATTTGGGTGCCGAGAAGCACGACGCCGAAATACCCTTTCGTTTTGCCGCCGTCCCCGTCGTCGTCGTAGACATAGAGCGTGCTGATCTTCTCGGGCATCTTGACGCCTCCGCCGACGGGGGCGCACCAGATGCCCGACCACGAACCGACCTGGTCGTCCTTGAAATAGCTCGGCGTATTTCTCGGCCCCGCGTCGAGATCGGCGTATATTCCGAAATAGACGTTCTGGAGATATCTGACGCCCCGGTTGCTGATGGTATAGTGCACGGCCACGGCGTTGTAGCTGCTTTCTTCGCTCCACTGGTACGTCTCCTGGCGGACCTTGAGATTGAGCGGCATGTGATTCGGCCATACCTGCCGCGCGACGGCCTGATCGTCCGTGAACCAGCAGGAGTACATGAGCTTCCCGATGGCGGCGAAATCCTCGTCGATGAGCCCGTCGCCGTCGTCGTCGCGTCCGTTGAGCCAGTCCTCGTTGATTCGCCCGTCGCCGTCGTCGTCGGGATTCGCGGGGTAATTGCGTCCCCCCTTCGCCGCTTCGCTCGTCCTGTAGATGACGTCGATCGGATCGTCCGGAGGATAGAACTCCGTTTCGGGATAGCTCGTCGAGACCGAGGGCACGCCGTCGACCTCCGCGCCGATCCAGAGCCCGGCGGCATAGAGATACTCGACTCCGCTTCCCGCGGGCCACTGGGCCGAGGGGGAATCGGACATCGGATAGCTGCTCTTGGGAAGCGATCCGAGAAAGCCGAAGTTCGTCACGTTCATCTGGAGATTGCCGGCCGTAGTTACGGCGCTCCCGTCCAGCACGAGCGATCGCCTGATCACATCGAACTTGCCTTTGAGATCCTGCGAGCGTTCCTGGGCGTATGCCGGCCCGCGCGCGGCTATAACAAGAACCGCGAGAAGACAACGGCTCGCCGCGCGCAGAATAGAGGAACGCCGGAACACGAAAATGCCTCCATCGCAGGCCCCGGATTATCGAGGCTCTGCGTCAGAATCCTGTATCATTAATATATTATACCATATGGGGCGAGTAAAGTTCCTTAACCGGGCGGGCGGCCGACGCGTTCCGCACGCGATTCGCATCACTGATCGGCCCGTATTCCCCACTCCCCGAACACGACGTCGGCTATCGAATCGACCTGGGCCCGGTTGAAGAACCAGAGCGGCAGGCCGAAGTGCACGCTCGAAGCGGCGATGGCGCCCGGGGCCGGCGCGACGACGCCGGCGTACTTCGTCGTCCAGAACGCGATCACCGTCTTATCGACGGCCGAAACGGCGTTGCGCGCCCGCATGCGGTACAGAGGATGGAAGCAGGACTGCGAGCTCACCCCGACGATCTCCATCCAGTATTTGGGATCGTATACCTCGACGAAGCTGAATCCCCGGACCTGGGGATCGAAAAAATTGCCGGGCTTCGTCACCGTCGACCAGAGCTGCAGCTTGCGGGGCAGGCCGGGATGCGCCCCCGTAACCGCGTCGAGCGCGTCGATATATCCGTAGCTCATCGCGTCCCACTCGATCCGCCTCTCGGGCATGTCCCGCCACCAGTCGGTGCGGGGTATCGCCGAGGCTTTGTCCAGCACCGAGACGCAGTAGTCGCGGTACGCCATGCTCTCGACCCCGCTCGTATCCCCGGCGCAGCCGTTCTGCGGCCCGTCGATCTCGCATCTCAGGTACAGGGGGAATCGCTGCGCGTTCTCGTACAGAACCGCCGCGAGCCCTCCCTGCCTGTCCGATCTCCCGCAGCTCCAGAGGTGCCCGCCCGAGGCCATGTAATAGGAGAGAAAATTGAACGTGGAGTGGCCCAGCGTGGAGATCCGGCTCTCGGGCGTGAACCTCACCATGTTGTCCCACGCGTTGAATCTGCTGTCGGACGAATACGTCCAGATGATGTTCCGGTATTTCCAGAGGAGCTCGGGGCGCGGAGGCAGGAAGCTGAAATCCTTCGTGTCGAACACGTCGCGGACGGGATTGAAGTCCCGCGAACGGGCGCAGATCCTGAGCCAGAATTGATCGTGCTCCTTCTCCGTCGGAAACGAGTAATCGGTCTGAACGAAATCGGTCGAATAGAAGTCGTCGACCCAGAGCAGGTTTCTGCTCATGTCGAAGGGGAATACGCTGATCTCGATCTGCGCGAGGGTCGAATAGCCGTTGTTGTCGACCGCCTCGACGAACAGCGTGTGGACGCCCGAGCTGAAGCTCCGCGGCGGCGCCCAGGTCGCATAGGGGCTCAGGAGCGCCTCCCACTCGTTCGGATTGGAGAGATCCGCGACGTCCCATCCGTACCGGTAGCCGCTGATGACTCCCCCGTAGCCGCTCGCGTCCGCCTTCCAGGTGAAGCGAAACTCGAAGCCGGCGGGAAGGGAGAACGTCTGCGCCCGACCCTTGGTGCCGAGAAACTTGTGGAGCCCGAGAAACATCTCTTTGACCGTGAGCTCCGGCCCCACGACCTTGAGGAGCGCGAAGACGCGGACGTTCGACCTCATGTCGAATATCGACGTGACGGCCCCGGCGTCGTCCTTCGCCTGGACCGCGAAAACATAGCGGCTCTTCAGGTCGAGCATCTCGTCGTCCCCTATGACGGTGGACGCGCCCGAATCCCCCGGGGCGTCGGTCGCGATCCATCGGGACCAGCGCGATTCGAAGCGGTCGAGGTGCTCGTTCAGCTGCTGCACGGTGCTGTCGGTCCAGACGGCCAGGAGATACCGGATCGAGTCGACCGACGCGACGTGCCACGGATCGTCTCTCGGGTCGACACCCTCCCAGTGGAACCGGATGATCGGCGGCAGCGTCTGCGCGTGCCCGGGAAAGGCGTTGGGAGGGAAATCGATATTGACGCCCGGGGCCAGCGTCCAGGTTGTGAACGAGCGGTATGCCGGCTCGGACCTGCTCCCCCGGTCGTCGACTGCCCTGACGAAAAAGGTGTGCGTTCTCTTGAATCGCGAGAACCGGTTCCCGTCTATCGTCACCGTCGTATCGTATCGATCCGCGGCGAGCTTGAAGAGGCTGTCGGTGCGGACCGTCTTCGTCCACCGGGCGAGCCCCGTGGTGTCCTCCCGGTCGAACCCGAGAGGGGCGCCGTCGCAGACGACGAACTCGTAGCGCTCGACCTTTCCGTCGCGGTCCTCCCCCAGCCAGCTGAGCTCGACGTTGTACCCCACGACGTCCTGCTCCACCGGGCCGTTCACCAGCCGGATCGTCGGGGGCGCGTTCTTCCCCGTCGCGCCGATGAACACGCTCTCCGAGCAGGCCACGCAGAGGAGCGCCGCGGCGGCGAGAAGGATCGGGATTCTCCGATTATGCATGCTCATGCCGCTCACCGTATGACCACGAATTTCCCCACGGCTCGCCGGAATCTCCCGTCCTCCGGCTCAACGCTGAAAAGATACACGCCGCTCGCGATGCCCTGTCCGTTCCTCGATACCATATTCCACGGGAGCGTGCCGTCGCCGCCGACGCCGTCGTGCGGGAGCGCCGCGACGAGATCGCCCGAGATGGTATAGATTCTCACGGTGCTGCGGCACTTCGGCAGATTGCGGAACTCCAGCTTTTCGCCGCTCGGATCGCGGTTGTTCGGCTCGAGCGTCCACGGCGCGGTTTGCGCCTTCGTGACGGGATTCGGCACGACGTATATCTCTTCCGGATCAAAGCCCCCGGGCGCCTGGGCCGGCGAAAACGGTTCGACGAAGACAAAATTCGCGATGGGCGTGTCGCGCGAGCCGATGGCCCCCGGGCTCCCGTAGAGCAGGAGATTGTCGTACGCCACCACGGCGTAGAAATAGGGCATCCCGTTCTTCGGCGCGGTGTCGACATATTTGTAGTATTCTCTTCCTCCCTCGAGCCCGAGATTCCAGCGCGCGAGCGCCTCGATCGTGTCGCATTCCATGCTCGTGAGCCCCGGCGGACACGGGAGCGGCTCGAGAGGAGCGGCCGTGAGGCGCTGCTCGAAATCCTCGATGAGGCGGGTCCGGTCGCCGAGGCGCTCGAGCGGTTCGTAGCCGAAGCCCCCCTCGGAAAACGGTCTCTTGAAATCGTTGTCGGGCGCGAGCCCGTTGACGAGATCCCGGCTCTCGACCAGATGCCACAGGTCGGCGCTCGGCCCGCTCGCGGCGGTCGTCCCGAGCGGGCGGCGCCAGTCGTCGGCTCTCCATATCTGGTACCCCTCGAAATCGTACCGCAGCGTGATGGGGTCCCGCGATATCTCGCTCAGATTGTCCCAGAAGAGCGTCACCCTGCCGTCGCCCGCCACCGCGCGCATCGCGGGAGGAGGCGGCGCCGCGCTCGTCACCCAATGAATCTGCGTTTCCTTTCCGTCGACGCCGGTCTGAAAGTCCCTGAACGTAAGATGGCCCTTGTAGCATCCCGGATGATTATAGAGCTCGAGCTCCTCCGCGCAATCCGCGTTCGTCCAGAGCGTGTCCCCTTTTCTGAGCCGGATGCTCTCCTCGTTGTCGTCGCAGGCGTCGGGGTCGACCCCGTCCGCCGGACCCGCCACCGGCGTCTCCCTGCCGGCGATCCCCGTTTCCGACCGCTTGTCGACGTCGTGCCATATGCCGCGATAGACGTACGCCGCCATCGCGGCGGCGTCGAGCAGGCCCTCGAGCCCCTCGCCGCACGCATAGGCGGCATGAATCTCGATCGCGGCGTCCGGCATGAGCTGGGAGAACGGGCCGATGCTCACCAACGCCTTGTAATCGTTCGGCTCGATCGTGTTCAAATCCCTCGTCGCATTCGAGAGCGCGGAGTAGCGCTCGAAGTCGTTCACCGGCTCTCCCCCGCGATCGAACGGCAGAAGCCCGGTGAATATCCTGACGGCGTTGAGCTGCCCCTTCGCGGGAGAGAGGTCCTCCGGGGTCTGCATCCAGCTCCCGAGAAACACAAGCCCGAAATAGCCCGGCGTCCTCCCGCCGTCTCCGTCGGCGTCGTACACGTACACGACGCTGAATCGCACCGGCACGGATACGTCGCCGACCCTCGCGCACCAGATCCCCTCCCAGGTGCCGATCATGTCGTCCCTGAAATAGTTATCGACGTTTCTCGGCCCGGCGTCGAGATCGGCGTATATTCCGGCGTAGATATTCTCCAGGATGTCGTCCCCGGTATTCCTGACGCTGTAGTGAACCCCGATGAAATTGTAGAGCTGCTTTTCGCTCCACTGAAACGTCTCCTGCCGCACCTCGATCCCGAGCGGCGAGTGCTCGGGCCAGACGCGCTTCGCGGCTTCCTCGATGTCCGAGTACCGGCACGAGTACATGAGATTGCCGATCGCGGCGTAATCCTCGTCTATGCGGCCGTCGCCGTCGTCGTCTCGCCCGTTCAGCCGGTCTTCGTTCACCCGCCCGTCGCCGTCGTCGTCGGCCCGGCCCGGGTAATTCCCGCCCCCCTTCGCCCCTTCCGAGCTGCGATAGATGACGTCGATCGGATCGCTCGACGGATAGAGCTCGGTTTCGGGGTAGCCCGTCGAGACGGCCGGCACGCCCGTCCGTTCCGCGCCGATCCAGATTCCCGCGGCGTAGAGATACTCGATCCCGCTTCCCGCGGGCCACTGTGCGGACGGGGAGTCGGACATCGGCATCCTGCTCGCCGGCATGGAGCCGAGGAACCCGAAGTTGGTCACGTTCATCTGGAGATTGCCGGCGTACTGGACGCAGCTCCCGTCGATGACGAGCGTTCTATTGAACGGATCGAGCTTCCCGGGGAGCCCGGCCGCGCGGTCTTCGGCGCGGGCGGAGGTCAATGCGCCGGCGGCGGCCGGAAGTGCGCCGGCTACGAACGGGAGCGCCCCGCCTGCGAGCGCGAGCGAGAGTATGATCGCATCGATTTGCCGGAGAGAAAGCCGCATGCCGCGCCATGCCCCCAATGGCGTTTTGTGCAGATTGTGCCGAGAGCGTTTCGTGCCGGGTCGTATTGTGCTTGAAATATCGCGGTTCACGCGGCGCGCCGCAAATTCATTTAGGCGCGTTGGGGGGACGCTTACCCCGCTCTCTTGTGGAACCTCATCGTCGCGAAAGCGAACACGCAGACGCCGATCACGAGGAGCGACCGGAGCTCGGGCCAGAGGACGCCGAGCCCTCCCCCCTTGAGGAAGATTTCGCGGTTGATCGCGATGAAGTAGCGCAGCGGATTGATCACCGTGATCAGCTGCACGGCGCGGGGCATGTTTTCGATCGGGTAGAAGAGCCCGCTCAGCAGAATGAATATCTGGAGAAAGAACCACGTGATGAAGAGCGCCTGCTGCTGCGTGCCGGCCAGGGTCGAGATAAGGACCCCGAGCCCGAGGGTCGCGAGGATGAATGTGAATGCGAGAAGAGCGAGCAGGGCCACGTTCCCGACAATCGGAATGTGGAACCAGAGAACGCCCACCGTCGTCGCGAGCGCCATCTCGGCGACGCCGAGCATGGCGAAGGGGATCGTCTTCCCGGCGATGATCTGCCACGGCTTGAGCGGCGTCACGAGGAGCTGCTCGAGCGTCCCCGTCTCCCGCTCCTTCACGATGGCGAGGCCCGTGAGCAGCATCGTGATGATCGTGAGAAGGATCGCGATGATCCCCGGGATCATGAAATAGACGCTCTTGAGCTCGGGGTTGTACCAGATGCGCGTCTCCGGCTCGATGAAGCGCGGCGCGCGCGTAATCGAAGGCGCGCGGGCGTGCCCCTCGGCCGCGCGGTCCGCCGCGAACCGGTAGAGTGTCCGGTTGCAGTAGCCGAGCGCGATCCCGGCCGTGTTCGAGTTCGATCCGTCGAGGAGGATCTCGACCTCGGTCGGCTTGCCCGTCTCGAGGCTCCGCCCGAAATGCTTCGGAATGACGACCGCGAGCACCGCCTCGCCGCGCCGCAGGTATCTCTCTATCCCTTTTCCCGGGTCGCCGATTTGTTTCACGACGAAGTGCTCGTTGTGAGCGAAGCGATCGATGAGCCCCCGGCTCGCGCTCGTTCCGTCGCGGTCGATCACGAGCAGCGCCACGTTCTTGACGTCGAAGGTCACCGCGTATCCGAGGATGAAGAGCTGGAAGAGCGGCATGAGAAAAACGATGCGCAGCATCATCGGGTCCCGGAAGACCTGCCGGAGCTCCTTGCGCACGAGATGGAGAACGCCCTTCACGCGCGTCCTCCTTTCGCCCCGAGCTTCATACTGAACCGCTTCACAGCGAGGATCATCAGGGCGAGGCCGATGCCGGCGAGCGCCGCGGCGTGCATCCAGAGATCGGCCAAAGAGCTCCCCTTGAGCATCACCCCTCTGACGATGACGAGAAAATGCGTCGCAGGAAGGGCGAACGATACGAGCTGGAGCGGGCGCGGAACGCTCGCGATCGGGAAAATGAATCCCGAGAGCATGATCGTCGGAAGGAGCGTGAGCATCAGGGAGAGCATCATAGCGACCTGCTGCGTCGAGACGAGCGTCGATATGAGGATCCCGAGCGCGAGCGCCGTGAAGAGATACAGCAGACAGTAGAGCATGAGCGCGGCGAGCGAACCCGCGAAGGGCACCTTGAACCAGAAGTGCCCCACCGCCACGATCATCATCGCGATCGAGAAGGCGAGCGCGAGATACGGGAGGGTCTTCCCCGCGATCACCTCGAACGGCCTGATCGGGCTCACGAGGATCTGCTCCATCGTTCCCGTTTCCTTCTCGCGCGCTATCGTGACGGACGTGAGGAGCGCCCCGAGCATCATCATGACGATCGCGACGAGCCCCGGCACGATGAAGTTGGTCGAATCGAGCGCGCGGTTGTAGAAGACGACCGGCCTCGCGGCGATGAGGGGCGCGCTTGCCGCGCCTTCCGAGCGCGTCGCGATGAACGTCTCGAGATAGTTCTGCACGATCGACGCGCTGTTCGCGTCGCTTCCGTCGATGACGATCCCGACCGGGGCGCGGCGCTCGCGCTCGAGCGCTCTCGCGAAATCCCGGGGAACGATCACCCCCGCGCGGATCACGCGCCGCTCGAACAGCCGCTCCATTTTTCCGGGATTGTCGTAACGGGCTGCGACGGAGAAGTAGCTCGACGCGTCGATCGCGTCGACGAGCTCGCGGCTCCGCGGCGTGCGGCTCAGATCGCAGACGCCGAGGCGGACGTCCTTCAGGTCGAGGTCGATCGCGTAGCCGAAGAGAAACATCATCACGTTCGGCAGCATGAAGATGATCCAGAGCGATCGCGGGTCGCGGAGGATGTGCTTGAATTCTTTCCGCGCGAGCGCCGGTATCCGGGAACCCATCATGCGCCCCTCGCGAGTTGAATGAACACGTCCTCGATCGAATG
Organism: bacterium; assembly: GCA_017885175.1. Classification (GTDB taxonomy): domain Bacteria; phylum Krumholzibacteriota; class Krumholzibacteriia; order Krumholzibacteriales; family Krumholzibacteriaceae; genus SSS58A. Next base: position 19,376 of record JAFNGP010000083.1, on the reverse strand, counting down.
CGCGCCGTGGCGCGCCTTGNNGCTCACGATCCTCGCCGCGTGCATGACGCAGAGCCGGTTGCAGTACTCCGCCTCGTCCATATAGTGCGTCGTCACGATGATCGTGACGCCCCCGGCGGCGAGAGCGTTGATGAGCTCCCAGAAACGGCGCCGCGCGATCGGATCGACCCCCGAGGTCGGCTCGTCGAGAAAAATGATCGACGGCTTGTGCAGGATCGCCGCGCCGAGCGCGAGCCGCTGCTTGAAACCGAGGGGGAGCGCCGCGGTCCGCCGATCGAGCCATTCCCCGAGACCCAGAGCCTCGTCCAGCTCGGCCGTCCGCTCATCGACCCGGGCGCGGTTCAGGCCGTAGACGCCCCCGAAGAACCGAAGGTTCTCTTTCACGGTCAGATCGTTGTAGAGGGAGAATCTCTGGGACATGTAGCCGATGCTCTTCTTGATATTCTCGAACTGCGTGTTTATTTCCCAGCCGCCGACCGTGCCGCCGCCCGCGCTCGGCCGCAGCAGCCCCGTGAGCATCCGGATCGTCGTCGTTTTCCCCGCGCCGTTCGCGCCGAGAAGCCCGAAGATCTCCCCCGCGCGGACCTCGAACGAGATGCGATCCACCGCGGCGAAATCGCCGAAGCTTTTCGCGAGGTCCTTCACGACGACGGAGTGCTCGTTCACGCTCACCCCCGCATGAGAGAGACGAACGTGTCTTCGACGCCGGGAGGTATCTCCCTGCTCTGCGACACGACGCCGCCCTGCCGCATCGTTTCGAGGAGGGCGCCGACCTCCCCCCGGCTACGCCCAAGCGCGAGCACCTGGACGGCGTCGCCGAGGATTCTCACGAGCTCGGGCTCGACCGCGGTCTTGAGCCGCGCCGATATGGCCCGAAGGCTCGGCCCCTCGACCGCGAACACCGTTCCGCGGAAAAGCCCCGTTATCTCGCCGACGCTTCCCGAGGCGAGAATTGTTCCCTTGTGAATGAAAACCATATGATGACAGAGCGAGGCCTCGTTCATATACGGCGTCGAGACGACGATCGTCACGCCCTGCGCGCGCAGCCGCTCGAGCATATCCCAGAAATCGCGGCGCGACACGGGGTCGACTCCCGTTGTCGGCTCGTCGAGGACGAGGACCCGCGGCGTGTGGACGAGCGCGCACGAGAGGGCGAGCTTCTGCTTCATCCCGCCCGAGAGCGCCCCCGCGCGCCGCTTCACGAAGGGGCCGAGGCGGCTGAATTCGAGGAGCTCTTCGGTTCTCGCGACGCGCGCCTCCTTCGGAACCCCGAAGAGATCCGCGAAGAATCTGATGTTCTCGGCGACGGTGAGATCCGAATAGAGGGAGAAATGCTGCGGCATGTAGCCGATCGTCTCGCGCACGCGAGCCGCCCCGGAGCGCAACGGGAAGCCGAGCACCCACGCCTCTCCCTCGTCGGGATCGACGAGGGACGCGAGGATGCGCATGAGCGTCGTCTTGCCCGCGCCGTCGGGCCCGATGAGCCCGAACATCTCGCCGGGCTCGACCG
>JAFNGP010000083.1:14660-17829 GCA_017885175.1 bacterium | reverse complement strand
CGCGCGTCCTTCGTCTCGACGTTCTTCGGCGTGAACTCCGCCTCGGGAGAGACCCACGAGACCACCCCGGCAAGAGGCTCCGGACGGGCGTCGACGCGCACCTCGGCCGCGCTCCCGACGGCGAAGAGCCCCAGGTCCTTTTCCGAAACGTACACCTTGATCCAGAACCTCTTCGTATCGGCGATCTTGAAAACGGCGCCTCCGGCCGGCACGACCTCCCCGGACTCGACGTACTTCTCCGCGACGACGCCCGCGAGCGGAGCGATCACGGCGCCGTCCCTGATCTGTCGGTCGAGGAGCGCGATCGAGGCGCGCACCGTTTCCTCGCGGGCGTCGAGCGTCGCGCCCTGCGCCTTCGCCGATTCGAGCTGGCTCTCGGCCACGCGGAATTTCGTGGAGGCGTCGTCGTTCTGCTGCTGCGTGGCCGTGCCCTGCTCGAAGAGCGCCGAGATGCGCCGGTAGCTTTTCTCTATGTTCTCGAGATTGTCCGCGGCCTGCCGCACCGTCTCGGCGACGGGCCTGCGGTTCGCCCGTATCTCGTCGACGCTCGCGAGGAGCTGCCGGCGCTGGAGCATGAGCTTCTCGACGTCGATCGTGGCGAGCGTATCGCCGGCCGCGACGGCGTCCCCCTCGTCCTTCGCGAGCCGGAGTATCTGCCCGGCCGTCTGCGCCGCGACCGTAACCTCGGTCGCCTCGAGCGTCCCCGNNACGCCCATGAGATTCATCGTTCCCGCTCCTTGTCGTTTCTCAATGCCTTTACGGTCCGTAGCGCAGAATTATGTTGTTGTCGCCGACTGCGAATACGTTCGAGGGGCCGCTTCCCGAGATGCCATACAAGTATGTATAAGATATGTTAGGGAAGCTTATCCAGTTCGTCCTATCGTAATGGTAGATGGTGCCGTATGAGGAGCCGAAAAGATCCTTTGGCCCGGACATCCATATCTTGGTTTGGTAATAACTCATCGGATTCGGCGCCGATTCCCATATCGAGCCGTCGTAATGGAGCAGGAATCCGCTCGATCCCATGGCATAGACATCATTCGAAGAGCTCCCCGTGACGCTCCTCAGATTATCGCTTATTCCCCCGTTGTCCATCGGGCTCCAGCTCGTTCCGTCATAGTGGAGTATGGTGCCTTTGTTTCCGACCGCGAAGATATCGGTTGTCGATTTTCCCCAAACGCCGTACAGAGCCTCGCCCGTCCCGCTCGTCATCGTCGCGAGCGTCGTGCCGGAGATGTGGATAATGCTTCCGTTGTAGCCTACCGCGAACGCTTCGGTTCCAGAGGCCCAGACGTCCAACAGCGAGGTTGAAGAAACTCCGGTGTCGCTGATGTCCGACCACGCGCTGCCGTCATAGCGCAGAACCGTGCCGCCGGTACCGACGGCATAGAGATTGTCCTGGCTTCCGGCTATTCCACTGAGACTAAGCGATATGCCCGGCAAGCTCACATCGGTGACGGTTGCGCCGTCGTACTCGAGAATCACGCCATTCTCTCCGACGACAAAGGCCTCCTGCGGTCCGCCCGTCCAGACATCCACCAAGGTGTGATACGAACCGCCATTCTCGTTGTGCCAGACGGTGCCGTCATACGTGACGACTGAGCCATTTTCGCCCACGGCGAAGAGCTTCGTCGGACCGATCCAGAGGTCCTGAACATACGGATAGCTTCCTGTCGCGCTGATATTGGTATCGGTCCAGGAAGAACCGTTATAGTGATAAACCGTGTTATAGAAAGCCACGTAGATGTCGTTTGCGCTCCTTCCGCGGATCGCCCTAATGTCCTGGTTCGAGGGCAGCCCTGTCGTGCTTATCGTGCTCCATGCCGAACCGTTCCATCGGCGTATCGTCAATCCGCTTCCGGCGACGTACACGTTGTTCGAGGCCGATCCCCAGACCGAATAGAATATGCTATTCGTCAAGCCCGGCGGGGTAACGTCCGTCCAGGTGGATCCATTATAGTGCCAGACCGTCGCCAGGTAGCTCGTTCCGCTCTGTCCGACCGCATAGATATCGTTGGAGGCCGTTCCCCACATATCATAAAAATAGACCCAACTGCCCAAGTTGTAGTTCTCCCAATCCGTCCCGTTCCAATGGGTGATATAGCTCGACGCATTGCTGCCGAACCAGACGTTGTTGGCGTCGGAACCCCAGACGCAGTTATAATTCGCGTTGTAGCCCGTGTTGAACACGGGGTTCCAGGCCGTTCCGTCATACCTGTATATGCCCAAATCACCCACCGCATAGCCGTTCGTCGGCGAGCTGCTCCAGACGTCGTTGAACCTCCATGAAACTATGTTCGTTCGGGACCATGTCGAGCCGTTGTATTGAGCGATTCCGCCGAAATCCCCGACGGCGAAGACGTTGCTTTCACTCGAGCCATAGACCGCAGAGTAGTTGTTCGTTGTAAGCGGAGGCCAAACCGATTTCCACGAGTAGAGCTGGCCGCACGTGCCCGGCACGGGAACGTACTCGGTCTCCGTCACCGTCTTCTCGCAGCTCGAGAAGACGAAAGCGGAGAGAGCGAGGGCGAGGAAAATCAGAGCCACTGATGCGCGGCTCCCGCGGCAAAGAGGGCACATGGGAAACCTCCTCCTGATGAAGGCTGATCTAAACGGGTATCACGCGGGAATTGTACAGGAGGCGCCTGCGGGAAATCAATGCTTACTGTGTCGCTTTGCGCCCGCGCCCGCCTGTGCTAGAATCGAGGGCGTATGAAGAACAGGGACATCGCCGGCCTCTTCAACGAAATCGCGGACATTCTCGAGCTTCGCGGCGAGAACATCTTTCGCGTGAACGCCTACAGGCGCGGCGCGCAGAACATCGAGGGGCTTTCGCGCCCGATCGAGGATATCGCCGGCGAGGGAGCGCTTCTCGAGCTACCCGGAATCGGGAAGGACCTCGCCGCCAGGATCGCCGAGTACCTCGAGAGCGGCGAGATCGACTATCTGAACGAGCTCCGCAAGGAAACGCCCCAGGTGCTCCTCGACATGCTCCGCATCCCCGGCATCGGGCCGAAGACCGCCATGCGCCTGCAGGCCGAGCTCGGGATCGACTCGCTTGAAGACCTCAAGCATGCCGCGCTCAACCATCGCATTCAAGAGCTCCCTAAAATGAAGGCCAAGACCGAGGAGAACATTCTCAAAGGGCTCGAGTTCCTGAGCCGCGCGA
>JAFNGP010000083.1:7432-14599 GCA_017885175.1 bacterium | reverse complement strand
TCCTCGCGGAAGGCTCCACGAAGGGCAGCGTCGTCACGAGGGACAATATCCAGGCGGACCTCCGCGTCGTCGATGAGGCCTCCTACGGCTCGGCGCTCAACTATTTCACCGGCTCGAAGGAGCACAACATCAGGCTCCGCGAGCTCGCCCTTCAAAAGGGAATGAAGCTGAGCGAATACGGCGTGTTCAATGCGGCCGGCGCCGGGAAGGGAAGGCGCAAGGCCGGGGAAGCGGCGAAGAAGGAGATTCGCGTCGCGGGGAAAACCGAGAATGACGTGTATCGAGTGCTCGGCCTCCCCTATATCCCGCCCGAGATTCGCGAGGACTCGGGAGAGATCGAAGCTGCGCAGGCGGGAACCCTCCCCGAGCTCGTCGAGATCGAAGACATCAGGGGCGATCTCCATTGCCATTCGAGCTACAGCGACGGCGCCGCGACGCTCGCCGAGGTCGCGGCGGGGGGGAAGAAAAGGGGCTACTCATATATCCTCGTCACCGATCATTCGCGGAGCCTCCATATCGCGAACGGGCTCTCGCCGGAGCGGCTCCGCAGGCAGCTCGCCGAGATCGATTCGATCAACGCGAAGCTCAAGGGCTTCAAGCTTCTCAAGGGGAGCGAGGTGGATATCCTCCCCGATGGCTCGCTCGATATGGACGAGGCCCTGCTCGCGCGCCTCGACGTCGTCTACGTCGCGATTCATTCGAAATTCAAGATGGGACGCGACGCCATGACGAAGCGCGTCATTCGCGCGATGGAGAATCCCCATGCGAACGTTCTCGCCCATCCGACGGGGCGCCTCATCGGCGTGCGCGACGCGTTCGAGATCGACATGCAGGAGGTCATCCGCGCCGCCGCGCGTACGGGCACGGCGATCGAGATCAACGCCCATCCGGCGCGCCTCGATCTCGACGCGGCGACCTGCCGCGCGGCCGCCGCAGCGGGCGTCATGATCGGCATCGGAACCGATACCCATGTTCTTTCCGAGCTCGACTATATGCTCTACGGCATAGGCACGGCGCGCCGCGGGTGGCTCACGAAGGCGAACATCCTTAATACAAGGACCGCCCGGGAGCTCCTCTCCCTGCTGCGAAAAGAACCGAAGTAGCGCCGCTCCGCCTCCACCCCCCTGGCTGTCAGTTCGCCACACATTTAAGGCCAAATGCGTACTGCCAATATGGCACGCGTAATGCCTTTATTTCGCCCTTGTGGCGCATTCTGGCAGGGGGTTTTTCCTCCACATCGATCGTCTTTTTCCATAAACATCGCAACGCGCTATATATCAATGTGTTGGCGACGCGGCTTGTCTTGGCACGCCTCCTGCGTTATGCATTACACAAAAGCAAGGTCGCAGAAAAATGGTCGTGAAACGGTCAAAACAGGAGGTTTCCAGAATGGCTATCATAAGATGGAATCCGGGAAGCGGCTTGACAGGGCTTCAGGATGAGATGAATCTGCTCCTTGGCGATTTCTTCGGCGTGGACAAGCGCGGGGAGGAAACCGATTTTATCCGCTGGGCCCCTCGAGTCGACATCCTCGAGCAGGACGGCGGCTACGAGCTCGTCGCCGATCTTCCCGGCCTGAAGAAAGAAGACATCAAGATCGAGATCCAGGACAACATGCTCACCCTCAGGGGCGAGAAGAAGCTCGAAGAGGAGAAGAAGGACAAGAGCTACCGGCTCTGCGAGCGGTATTACGGCGAGTTCGTCCGAACCTTCGCGCTTCCCGAGAACGTCGACCGGGACGGCATCGTCGCCGGGTTCAAGGACGGGGTGCTCAAGCTCGAGATTCCCAAGACCGAAAAGGCGAAACCGAAACAGATCGAAGTGAATGTCGCGTAGCTCTGGCCTGCCTCCAGAGAGCCCGGCCGCGCGCAGAGCGCGGCCAAAACGAAAGGCGCCCGGCAACGGGCGCCTTTTCTTTTCTTGCGCGCCGGCCCGACGGCGGGCCGCGCTATTTCTTAACTATCTAATTCGCCTTCGCCGATCGCCGACCGCTCAGCGCGACCCGACGGGCATCTCGGGCTTCTTCGCCTGCTGATACTGCGGATTCTGCATCGCCGGCGGCTTCTGCTCGCTTCTTCCCTCGGGGCTCATCTTGCAGTTGCCCTCGAAGAAGACTCCCTCGTCGATGACGAGGCGCGTCGTCTTGATGTCTCCCTCGACGCGCGATCCNNCGTTCCCTCGAACTCGCCGTCGATGCGGAGCGTTCCCTCGCTGACGAGGATCGTTCCAGTGATCTTACAGCCCTTGCCGATGATCGAATTCATTTTGCCCTCCCCTGGGAGCTGTTCGCCTTCTTTCCCGAACATGACGTCCTCCTTCCTGCCCACGTTCTTTCCTCCTATCATATCCCTCCTATTGCAGCAGATATTTCAACGGGTCGACGGGGATGTTGTTCTGCGTTACCTGGAAATGCAGATGGGGCGCCGTGCTTCTCCCCGTATTTCCCGAATACGCTATCGTCTGCCCCTGCGCCACGCGCTCCCCCTTTGAGACTACCAACATATCGGCGTGCGCGTAAAGCGTTTTTATTCCGTAGCCATGATCTATCTGCACGTAATATCCGTACGAATCGTTCCATCCCGCCTCGCTCGCGTATCCCGACGCCGCCGCGCGCACCGGCGTGCCCCGGTCGACCGCGATGTCCAGGCCGCCGTGAAAAATCGTCTCCTTTTCCGTCTCCGCCTGGCTGAACCTCTTCGTGATGAATCCGCGCACGGGCCAGAAGGTCGGTATGGCGCGAAGCATGGCGGCCTGCTCGCTCCGGAGCCCCTCCGGCATGGCCGTTTGCCCTCGTTCAACCTGCGTCATCGCGACGCTGTCGCCGGGCGTAACGACGAGCCCGAGCATCCGGCGCACCTGAAGGTTCATCGATCGCAGCTGCGAGACGTTTCTCCGCAGCTCCACGATCTGCTCCTGGCGCTTCCCGAGCTCCTCGAGCTGCCGTTTGTACATGCGCCCCTCCTGCACCTTGAGAAGAAGCGCTCCGTAGGTCGCCGCGAATACGATCATGACCGCGACGCCCGCGGCGAGGATCCCGACGATCGCGTAGAAGAGCGTGTACGGTATGCGCACCGTGCGCGTCTTCTTGAGATCGTGCGGAACGATGATTATCGAGAATTTTCCTTTATCCATGCGCGCGCTTCGCCGCAGCCGCGCTCTAACGCGGAAGCTTGATTCCCATTTTCTCGAGAACGCTCTCGAGCTCCTCGTCCGAGTAATATTCGATCCAGAGGATTCCGCCCTTGCTTCGCGGCGTTATTTTCGCTCGCGTGCCGAGGTGCGTCTCGATCGCTTCTTCGATCGCCTGGATCTGCGGGGAGATCTTCCGCAGGCCCCGGCGTTTCTTCGCGCGGGCCTTGCCCGGCGCGGTGTATTCGATTTCCCGCACGGTGAGGCTCTCGCTCACGATCTTTCTCGCCCATTCGATCTGCGCCGCTTCCCCCTCGATCGAGAGCAGCGCGCGCGCATGCCCGGCCGTGAGCTTGCCCTCGACGATGAGCATCTTCACGATGTCGGGAAGACTCAGAAGCCTCATGCTGTTCGCGACCGTGCTTCTGTTCTTGCCGATCATCGCGGCGATATCGCCGACCGCGAGCCCGAACCCGTCCTTGAGCGCCTGATACCCGCGCGCTTCTTCCATCGGGTTGAGGTCCTCGCGCTGGAGGTTCTCCATGAGGGCGTGCCTGAGCGAATCCGCGTCATCCACGTCCCGCACGATCGCGGGGATCGTCGCCCTTCCCGCGAGCTTCGCCGCGCGGAGCCTCCGCTCCCCGAGGATGATCTCGTAGCGGTTCTCGACGCGCCGGACCACGATCGGCTGAAGAACGCCGTTCTGCCTGATGGATTCGGCAAGCTCCTTGAGGTGCTCGCCGTCGAAGTGCTCCCTCGGCTGATGGGGATTCGGATCGATGCGCTCGACATCGAGATCCTTGACGCGCTCCGTCTCCGAGACGCTCTCCCTGAGATCCTGCGATATCAAAGCCTCGATCCCGCGCCCAAGCACCTTCTTCGTCATTTCGGCTGCCACCTTCCTTCGCTCGCCTTCCTGCTCGTCTCGATCAGGGGAGTGAGCTTTTCCCTGTGTTCGGCGCGGCTGTCCTGCCTGTCGATCAGCTCCTTCGCCAATTTGAGATAGCTCTTCGCCCCGACGCTCTGAACGTCATAGAGAAGAACGGGGCGGCCGAAGGACGGGCACTCGCTGAGTCGCACGTTTCTCGGTATCGCGGTCTCGTAAACCTTTTCGCCAAAATAAGATATGGCTTCCTGAGCGACCTGGTTCGACAGGTTGAGCCTCTTGTCGAACATCGTGAGAAGCACCCCTTCGATCCTGAGATCGGGGTTCAGGTGTTTCTGAACCATGCGAATGGTGCTGAGGAGCTGGCTCAATCCCTCGAGGGCGTAATATTCGCATTGAATGGGAATCAGCACGGAATCCGCCGCCGTCAGCGTATTGAGGGTCAGGAGCCCGAGACTCGGCGGCGAGTCGATAAAGATAAAATCGTAATCGTCCACGATCTCCGCGAGGGCTTCTTTCAGCTTGTATTCGCGCGCGATCTGCGACACGAGCTCTATCTCGGCGCCGGTGAGCTTCGGCTGCGAGGGGATTAAATCGACGAGCTCGACCTTTCTGATCGCTTCTCTTGCGCTGATTCCGCCGAGAATCACCTCGTAGGTCGTCAGCTCTCCCGCGCCGGCCCGCACTCCGAACCCGCTGCTCGCGTTCGCCTGGGGATCGACGTCGACGAGGAGAACCTTCTTCTCCGCGGCGCCGACGCTCGCCGCGAGATTCACGGCCGTCGTCGTTTTCCCGACGCCCCCCTTCTGGTTCGCTATCGCAACTATCTTGCCCATGGTCTCTCTTTCGCGCCTCCCGCGGGGGCGGCCTGCAGCATTACGGGGCTCTGGTCGAGCCACGGATCGAAACCCACGTACGGCAGACCGACCTGATCGGCCCCGTCGAATATCACGAGCCCGATCTTCTCTTCCGTCGTATTGCCGGCGCCCCAGAAATTATTCTCCGCATGTATCGTCTCGCTTCCACTATAGCCGGCCAGCGATATCGCATAGCCCCCGTCGGGGCCCTCGCCGTTGGCGCTGATAGAGCAGTACCGCACGGCGGGGGCTGCGTAGCTCGAGAGCTCGATGCCGTTGGCCCCGTTGTTCGCGATGGTTGTGCTGTCGACCGTCGTCGTTTCCGTCACGGTAGAGGAATACGAGATCTTGAGCCCGTTCGCGGCGTTGTAGCGAATGGAGCTCGATTTGATTTCGACGTGCGCGTTCTCGATTTCGATCCCCTTGCCGTTATCCCAGATATCGCTCGAGAGTATGTGCGCCTGGGCCGCTTCGGTCAGAACGCTGATCCCGATATTGCTATTGTCGTACACGGAGCTTCTTTCGAGCGTGAGCTTCGCCCCGTCAACGACCTGTATTCCATTCGAGCTGGCGCTGAGCTCCACATTCTTGAAAATGGCCTCGCCGTACGGCCCCGTCAGGTATACTCCGTCCCACAGGCCGGAGCTGCTTCCGCAGGTGTTGCCGCGGAAACGTATTTTCTCGCTGGAGGTTCCCTCGGCCACGATGCGCCCGAACGCTTCGAATCCCCCTCCGGCTCCGTCGAATACGATCGTCACGCCGGGCTCGATCGTCAATGTCGCGGCTGACGAGATCCGCAGCAGGGGAACTGACACCCCCTGCTTGACAATGTAGACGGCCCCCGTTTTTGGTATCGTCGTATTTGTTGTCACCAAGCTCTGAACCAGGGCACAAACGGTTATGCCCTGATTCTTGTTAACTGTTACTATATCGTCGGTTACTGCCATTGTGATCGTCACGGCTCCCGGCGTGGAGGGTGCCGTCCATTGTACGCTGGTTCCGGTCGCGGACGCCGGGGTGAAGCTTCCTGCCGTCGCCGTCCATCGAAACGTCAGGGGATCTTCATCGTCGTCGATGGCGCCTCCGCCGAGCGTTATGGTTCCGCCCGTCTCGATGAAGCACTTACTCGCAGAGAGCGTGATGTCGCCGGGCGGCGTATTGGCGACCTGTGTCTTGCTCTCGCAGCCCGGGAACGAGAGTAGCGCGGCCAAAAGCATCGGCATCGCAAGCACATAGACCGTTACGGCTTTCATTGCCTCCTCCTTGGTAGAGGCGGGGTCACTGGCAGTATAGATTCTATGCGCAGGAAAATCAACGGAAAAAGAGCTCCGCGGGCGGGCGAGTGGGCTTGTTTCACGTGAAACATCCGGCCCGGGCGGGCGGGACCCGCTTCATGCTACGCGCCGCAAATAGCGCGGGTTGAGCCGCCGGGGCCCCCACCCGAGCACTCGTAGCGGGTGACGCTGATGGGGTCCGCCAGTGCAAAGAATTCGAACCGTCATCCGGTTCGGTTGAATAGCCCGGCTCCAGTCGAATCTTTCCGAGGAGCTTCCGAAGAATCAGAGCCGACTCTCTCGGCGATCCACGACGGGCCAATCGAATAACCATCAGTATGACTTCAACCAGCCACACCGGCCACGGCCGAATCTATTGACCTTACGCCATGCGGCAAGAGAAAAGGCGGCCCGCCGCGAGGAGGACCGCCTTCTTCTACAACCGGTNNCGGTACAGACCCTTGATGCTCCCCCATGTTGCAGCCTTGGTAGACGTCGCCGGATCCGCTTGGATGATCAAATCCTGAATCGTCGGATTCTCCAGACCCATCAGGAACAGCGCCATCGGACCGCTTCCTGTGAGGCTGTTGAGCATCAGCACGGCAACGGCATCTGCGGTAAGGCTCGCTCCCGTCTCCAGGGGCACAGCACCGGGGGCGATTCGCATCAGTCCGCTACTGAAGTCCCAGGCCCCCAAGGTCTCGGTAGATCTGTCCAAATTGATCTTCCATATAGCCAACTGCAAAGCTGCGGCCGCTGTCCGGAAGGTCCCCCCCGTGTACGGGCCTGTTGGGTCGTTCTTGAGCAGAGAATTGTAGAGGCCGAAGAGCTCGCTCGCCAGGGCGACATCGCCCGCATCAAGTCCATCCATCCCCACCAAGGAGCTGATACTGAACTCATATTGGTATTCGGCACCATGTCCTACGCCAATAGATTGCAATGGGTCGATGCAGTAGGAGAAGAACCCGCTCTCGGGGCCGTGTACGGTTGATATGGTGTAGATGGGGTACTGCGCCGGCAG
>JAFNGP010000083.1:0-7412 GCA_017885175.1 bacterium | reverse complement strand
ACCCCTTGTGAGTGTGAGTGCTCAATCGTGTAGGTAGCCGCACTTGCGGTGCAAGCGCACGCGAGAATCAACGCAGCCGCTCCTGTTGCAATGGTCCATCTCACGTTCTTCCTCCTTCTCGGGTTTGCCAGATATCGCCAGCCGCCCTGTCGGCGTCAACATGCGAAAGCTGGTTGGATAATCTTCGGCCAGTTAGGCCATTAGCCACTGTTTCGGCGATGTACCAGCGCTCCCCGCTGCGCCAACCCCAACTCCGAGAATCTGCGCTTCTTTTCGATGCCGCCCATTCCGAGCCCCGTACCCCGCCGACCGCACGTTGCCTATTATACAGGAAACTCGATCCTGTGTAAAGATCAATGGACGGCCGGTGCGGCGGCCGGGCGGGATCAGCTCGACGCAATCTCGCTTGACCTTCCCCCAACGAACTCCTCCGCAGGGAGGGTCGACTGCAGGACATCTTTCTAACTGTCGGGTCGATGCCCGATGCGGCAAAACCATGCTAATGCTTTGGCCACCGTTTTTTCAGTGACACCGAGCCTTCTGGCGATCGCCGAGTTGTTCATCCCAAGCTGTTGTAGTTGAAAGGCCTTAGGCGCGATCTGCTGATAGACCGGCGGGGCTTCCGTGTCCAGAAGCACCGCCTCAATCGGGATCTCCGCAAGGGTTCGAATTCTTTGCGACAGCGTCCCCGCGCGGCGCGCAATCCGGAACTTTCGGCTAGCGGGTGGCGGCGATGGGGCCCCCACACGCAGCGCAGCGAGCTTTGCGAGCGAGCACGTGTGGGGCGCAAGCGCCGACAGGACCCGCGTATCGTTTGTTTCACGTGAAACACTCAGACGGGCGATCCCTTGCGGAATACCAGCGCCGTGCCGCGTCCTTCGGGGAGCTCGGCGACGGACTCCAGATGCATCGGGGATTGGGGGCGCTGCGGCAGCTCGCTCTTCCAGGCCCGGCTCTTGACGGTAACGTACGCTCCTCTCGGGACGAGGAGCCTTTCCGCGAGCGGAAGAATGTCCGCGAGCCGCCCCGCGGCTTTCGACGTGACAAGATCGAAGGCGCCGGCTTCCTTGCTGTTCGAGGCGTCCCCTCCGAACACCGTTATGCCCTTGAGGCCGAGCCGCAGAACGCCCCTCTCGAGAAAAAGCTGCGGCTTGAGCCTCCGCTCGAAGAGCGTCAGGTCGAGCCGCGGCCGCACGATCTTCCATACGAGCCCCGGAAATCCCGCGCCGGAGCCTATATCGGCCACCCTGCCGGCCGCGAGCCCGCTCTCGCCCGCCGCGGTCAGCATCGCGAGGGAGTCGAGGACGAGCAGCTCGAGGCTGGTCCCGAAGCGTCCCTTGCCGACGAGGTGCATTTTGGCGTTCCAGAAATCGACTTCTTGCAGGTAGAGCGAAAGCTGCCGTATCGCCTCGGGGGTTTCGTCGCCGAATCCCGCCCGGCGAAGCGCATCTTCCGCAATTTTTCCCATTTCCTTATCGGTCATACTATCTTGCCTCGCCCTGCGCTCCCGCGCTCGTCCCGCGCCCTCTTTCCCAGATGGATCATGAGGATCGACAGGTCGGATGATCGCACGCCGGAGAGCCGAGACGCCTGGGCGAGGGTCAGGGGCCGGAACTTCTCGAGCTTGAGCCTCGCTTCGGCGCTCAGGGCCTCGATATCGTACGAGAATTCAGGGGGGATCCGCACCTTCTCGATCTGCAGCATCCGCTCCGCGAGCTTTTTCTGCCTGCGAATATACCCGTCATACTTGATTCCTATTTCGAGCGCCTCCTTCTCCCGCGGCTCCAGCCCGAGGCTTCCGGCCGGAAGCGAGCCTTCGATATCCTTGATGGATATGCCGGGCCGCTGGAGGAGCAGGGAAGCCTTGAGGGGGGACGATACGCTTCCCTGGCCCTTCGAGGCAAGAATGCGGCTGCACTCCTCCGCGGCCAGAGAGTGCCGCTCGATGAATCTCCGCGCCCTGGCGACGCGCTTGCGTCTCGCGATCGTCTCCTCCCAGAGCCCGCGCGGCAGAAGGGCGCAGCGAACCCCGTGCTTGAAGAGGCGCTCATCCGCATTGTCCTGCCGCAGGACAAGCCGGTGCTCGGCCCTCGAGGTGAACATGCGATACGGCTCGTCGATCTCCTTCGTCACGAGATCGTCGAGAAGGACTCCGATATATGCCTCGTGTCTTCCGAGAATGAGCGGGCTTCTGCCCGCGAGGCTCCGCCCGGCGTTGATGCCCGCCATGAGCCCCTGGGCGGCCGCCTCCTCGTAGCCGGACGTGCCGTTCACCTGGCCGGCGAAATAAAGCCCGCCGATCCTCCGCGATTCGAGCGTCGGGAGCAGCTGGTGCGGAGGATAGTAGTCGTATTCGATCGCATAGCCGTATCGAACGATTACGGCGCCCCCGAGCCCCGCGATCGAACGGACCATCTCCTCCTGCACGTCGCGGGGAAGGCTCGTCGAGAGCCCGTTGATATAGATTTCGGCCGACTCCCGCCCCTCGGGCTCGAGAAAGAGCTGGTGCCGCTCCCGGTCCGAGAACCGGACCACCTTGTCTTCTATCGAGGGACAGTACCTTGGGCCGACGCCCCTGATGCGCCCGGCATAGAGGGGAGATCTGTCGAGATTCCTTCGAATGATCTCGTGCGTCCTCGCGTTCGTATAGGTTATGTGGCAGGGCACCTGATCGCCGCCGATCTTCCCGGTTCTGAACGAGAAAGGAGAGGGATCCTTGTCCCCGGCCTGCTCCTCGCAGCGGGAAAAATCGACGCTGGCCCTTGCGAGCCGCGCCGGCGTGCCCGTTTTGAGCCTGCCGCGCTCGATTCCGAGAGAGGCGATCTGATCCGCGAGCCTGCACGACGGGGGCTCCCCCTCGCGCCCGCCCGGGAAGCTCTCCTCCCCGATGTGCATGAGCCCGTTGGGAAAGGTGCCGAGGGCCAGAATAACCTTCGGCGCGTAATAGCGCTTCTCTCCGGCCGCCTCGATACCCTCGACCATTCCGTTTCTCGCCAGAACGGCCGTCGCCTCGGCCTCGACGAGAACGATATTGTCGGCGCTCTCGATCGCGTGGAGCATGCGCCTGTGGTATGCGTTCTTATCCGCCTGGGCCCTGGGGGACCATACGGCGGGGCCCTTTGCCCGGTTCAGCATCCGGAACTGTATTCCGGTCTCGTCGATCGCGAGCCCCATCTCGCCGCCGAGCGCGTCCACCTCCCTGACGAGCTGCCCCTTGGCGAGCCCGCCTATGGCGGGATTGCACGGCATTCTCGCGATATGCTCCCGGCTCATCGTGACGAGCAGCGTCGAGAACCCCATTCTGCCCGCCGCGAGAGCCGCCTCGCATCCGGCGTGGCCGCCGCCTACAACGATAATATCGAACTCGGGCTTCTCAACAATAGTCATAATGATTATTAATAACCGCGCATGTTATTATTTAACAATACTGTTTCTTATAAAGAATTTGGCACCATTATTTGCCTATGCAGAATTTCGTGAATATCGTTTCGAGAAGGGCCTCGGACATCGAGCGTCCCGTGATAGCGCCCAGGGCGTCCAGCGCGCATCTCGCGTCGACGCTGAGAATCTCGGCGGGCGCTCCTTCTCCGATAGCGGTTTCGAGCCGTTCGAGCGCTTCGTCCGCCTCCCGCAGCGCGGCGGCCTGCCGGGCGTTCACCGCGATTCGCTCGCGGTCGAGATCTCCCGCGGCGCGCTTGACCGTTTTGTCGAATATCCACGCCCGCAGATTCTCGAGCCCTTCCCGCTTGAGGGCCGAGACGGCGAGCGCATCCCGCGCGCCGAGCCGTTCGCGCGCCTCCTCCCGGGAATATCGCAGCCCGAGGTCGCTCTTGTTGAGCACGCACAGAAGCTTCTCCGGATCGATCCGGGAGATTTCGTTTTTCGTTTCATTCGCGATCTCCTCGCTCCCGTCAACCACGAACAGAACGAGGTCCGCCTCGAGCGCGGCCGCTCTCGCGATCTCGATTCCCTTCGCTTCGATCTCGCAGCGCGTCTCGGCGATTCCGGCCGTATCCTCGAGGCGGCACGTGAAACCGCCGACGTGGATCCTCTCGCGAAGAATATCTCGCGTCGTTCCGGCGACGGGGGAGACGATCGCCCGCTCTTCGCCGAGGAGCGCGTTGTAGAGGCTGCTCTTTCCGACGTTCGGCCCGCCGAGAATCGTCACTCGAATGCCGCGCCGCAGCCGCTCTCCCGCGATTTCGGATTCGAGGAGCGCGGCGATCGCGGCGCGCGCTTTCGTCGCGGTCTCGAGCGTGGCGCCCGGGGCGTGCGCCGGCAGATCCTCTTCGGAAAAATCGATCGACGCCTCGATGAGGACGAGCTCGCCGAGGAGCGTTTCCTCGAGCGCGCGCACCTTCCGCGATAGCGCCCCTCCGAGCTGTTCGAGCGCGATCTTGCGTTGAAGCTTCGTCTCCGCCGCGATGAGGTCGACGACCGCTTCCGCCTGCGCGAGATCGAGCCTCCCGTTGAGGAAGGCTCTTTTCGTGAATTCGCCGGGNNGAGACGACCTGCATGCTTCCGTGGCACGAGATCTCCACCATGTCTTCGCCCGTATAGCTCGCGGGGGCGCGCATGACGGCGGCGAGCGCCTCGTCGATCGGCTCGCCCGAGCCGTCGCTCAGCGTGACGAGGGAGAGGGTGCGGGAGGGAGCGAGGTGCGCGCCGGGAGCCATCGCGCCGAGAATGCGCACGGCCGAACTCCCCGAAATGCGCACGACGGCGATCCCCGACTCGCCCGGCGGGGTGCTGAGCGCGACGATTGCGTCATTCTCCATGATCCGTCAGCGGTTGCCCTGCCGCCTGCTCTCGTCCGGTTTCGCGGGCGAGATGCAGACCTTGCGAAGCTCGCCGTTTCCGACCGTGTAGGTCGAGATGCCCTCGAGGTTGGCGAGCGCCATATGCACGACGCGCCGCTCGGAGGCGTACATCGGCTCGAGCGTCACGTCATGGTTGCTCTTTTTCGCCTTTTCCGCCGCCTTGACGGCCTTCTGCTTCAGTATCTCGTGGCGGTTCCTGAGGTAGCCGCCCACGTCCAGGGTGAGCCGCTGATACCCGCCCATTTTTTTCGACACGATGCGCCCGACGAGGTGCTGGAGGGAAGTCAACGTGTCCCCCTTGCGCCCGATGAGAAGTCCGTCGACCCCCGCGGTTTCGACGTTGACGTAGGTCGTCCCGTCCTGCTCTTCGGAAAACAGCCGGTAGTTCACGTCGAGACATTCCATGATCGCCCGCGTGATGTAGTCGACGATCTCTTCGACGCCGCTCCCCGATCGCTTGCGCGTTATGCGAATCTTCGCGTCGCGCGTGCCGAATATTCCGAGAACGCCCTTCTGCCCGGGATCCAGTATCTTGATCTCGACCTCGTCGATGCGCGCGCGAAGATTCTCGAGCCCCTTTTCGAGCGCCTTTTCCACGGTCTTCCCCGTCATTTCGACGCTGTCCGTCCGGATCTCTTCCCGGTTCTTGCCTTTTTCCTTATCGCGTTCGAATATGCCCATGCAATTTCCTGCCTTTCACTGCGCGGCGACCCTCGTCGCTTCCTCGGCGTCGAGCTCTTTCTGCACGAAGTATTGCTGAACGATCGAGGCCACGTTGTTCACCAGCCAGTACAGGACGAGCCCCGACGGCATGGTGTAGAAGAATACCGTCATGATGACCGGCATGAGATAGGTCATCATCTTCGTCTGCGCCGCCGGCACCGCGTCTCCCGTCGGCGAGCCGCCCATCTTCGACTGATAGAACATCGCTCCGCCCATGAGAATGGGGAGGAGGTGAAATTCGCTGCCGATCATGGGAATCGCCGGCGACCACCTGAAGAGCGTGTCCGGCATCGAAAGATCGTTGATCCAGCTCACGAACGGGGCGTTCCGGAGCTCGATCGTATTGCTCAAGACGCTGTAGAGGGCGAAGAATACCGGCATCTGGAGCAGGAGCGGCAGGCATCCGCCGAGCGGATTCACGCCCGCTTCCTTGTAGAGCTTCATGACCTCCTTGTTCTGCCGGTCCCGGTCCCCCTTGTGCTTTTCCTGGATCTCCTTGAGCTTCGGCTGAATGCGCTGCATGTCCTTCATCGCCTTGAAGCTCTTGTGGGTGAGGCGGTAGAAGAGGAGCTTCGTCAGCAGGGAGAGGATGATGATGACGATTCCGTAGTTCGGAATGAAGCGCTCCATCCAGACCATGAGCCAGAGAATGCTCACGCTCATGAACCGCAGCCGCCCGAGGTCGATCGTTTTCTCGAGCCCCACGCCGAACGCCTTGAGCGATTTCATGTCGAGGGGTCCGACGTACCACGTGAACGAATCCTCGACCTGCCGCGGGTCCCCGCGGAACGGATACGAGATCGCGTATCCGACGAAGCCTTTGTCCCGCTCGCCGAGGAGGGCGAGCGTGCCCGATCCCCGGTTTTCCTTCGACGCGACAAGCGCGCTCAGGAAATATTTCGTCCGCGCCCCGGCCCAGACGATCGTTCCGTCGTACGCGCGCCTCGTGTCTTTCGAGAACTTGCTCAACCCCACCTGGTAGTACTCGGCCCCGACCATGCCGAGCGCCGCGAACTTTGTCTGCTCGAGCTTGACGTCGGTTTCGCTCGAGGCGAGGCCGCTCTCCCAGCCGATCGAATACGCGCCGCTCTGCGCCATCTCTCCTTCGCGCCCGAGCGCGATCTTGACGCCGACGCTGTATCCGTCGCGAGAGAACGTGAGCCGCTTTTCAACGTACTCGCCCGAGGGCCCCGGGCGCCTGAAAAGGATCTCCGCCGTCTCGCGCCCCTCGCCGAGCACGACGCGGGCGCTGTCCGCCACGCGAGCGCCGTCGACGAACGCTTCGAAGCCGAGCCCGGAGAGCTTCTTCCATTCGCCGTTCTGCTGAAGGGCGAGCGCGAGGCCTCCGTCGGCCTCGGAGGGAACGAGCTCGACGGGGCTCCCGTCCTTCCTCTTGAAGCTGTCGAAGGTGACGCTCTCGACCTCCCCGCCGGCGCTCGTGAGCACGACCTTCATCTTCTCGGTCACGACCGTTATTCGCGCCGGCGCGGCCGTCTCGCCTCCGGGAGAAAAGAACCCGGTCGCGCCCGCCGGCGCCGCGACGGGCGCCGCGCTCGCCGTATCGGGAACGCCCGATACCGCAAGCGTGTCCTCCTCGGCGACCTCCCGCTCGAGCGCGGAGATCGAATCGGCGCGCCCTTTCTCGCGGAGCTCCGCCGCGCGCTTCGCATCGAGTTTCTTTTGCTGCGGCGCCACGAAGAACGCCTGCCAGCCGATGAGGATGACAAACGTCAGGGCGATCGCCATCAACGATCTCTTGTCCATGCCGTCCTTTCGTTCGGAAACCGGAGGGTCTCGAAAGAGCTATCGCGGGTTCGCAAGCCGGAAAAGCCCCGTCGCGTCACCGCACGGGATCGTAGCCGCCGCTCG
>JAFNGP010000082.1 GCA_017885175.1 bacterium | reverse complement strand
CGCGTATCCGCCGAGGCTCGCCACCCCTTCCTGGATGCGCGCGCCGCCGCTGTCGCAGAGGCCCACGACGGGAGAGCCGTTCTCCATCGCCATGTCGAGGAGGCGCGTGATCTTGCCCGCGTTCGCCTCGCTGAGNNCCGTGCCCGCAGACGACGCCGTCGCCGACGATCTTGTTCTCTTCCATGCCGGGCCACGTCGAGCGGTGCGTGACGAAAACGCCGAGCTCCTGGAAGGTCCCCTCGTCGAAGAGCACGTGGATCCGCTCCCGCGCCGTGAGACGTCCCGATTCGTGGATCTTCTGTATTCTTTCGACGCCGCCGCCGAGGAGCGCCTGTTCGCGCTTCTTCAAGAGAATCTCGAATTTTTCTTTCTTGGCTTTCAAGGGAGATACCTCCTCGGGAGGTTTGATGCCTGGGCGCCCGGCCGCGGAAGCCGGGAACGCGAATAGAGCGTCGCCATTCTAGCCGATGCCGCGCGAGCGGTCAACGGGAATGTAATCGAAACGTGTTGTCAAACGCGGCGATTGCGCCTATCATGGAGCATTCGGTCATTGCATGAGGCGGTGGAATCGAGCATTTTTCCAAGGGAGGTAGTTAGATGGTTATCCGTCAGCGCGTGAGTCTCATGTTCGTGGCGATTCTGCTCCTGCTCCTCGTTTTCTCCTGCGGGAAAAGCGGGAAGAAGGCCGAGAACGCTCCTGCCGACACGGCCAGCGCGGATACGACGCTCTCGTACATCTCCGAAGAGGTGAGTTTCGGCGTGTTCTTCGACGCGGAGGGCGTGAAGCGCACGATCGAGCTGGGGAGCCGCGATCGGCAGACCACGATCTATATCATCGTGAGTTTCCCCGAAACGATGCCGATAGCCGCCGTCGAATACCGGCTCGTGCTTCCGCCGGGGGTCAAGATCGAGAACGACGTTTACTACAATCAGCGCGTGGCGCTTCTCGGAACGTTCGAAGACGGGATCAGCGAGACCTTCCCGTGCGTTCCGGGGCCGAAGATCGTGCTCCATGCGTTGACCCTGAGCGTCCCGCCCGGTCTCAAGAACGCCGAGATCGCGCTCCTTGGGGGCTCGACAAGCGAGTTCATCGGCATCGCGCAGTGCGACGAGGGTCAGACGATGGTCGCGGCGACGTCCTACAAGGCCGTGATAAATCCGACGGAGTGATCGCCGGCGAGAGCGCCGGCGCCCGCAACGGCAGGTGAGCTTTTGAAATCGACGGCGACGAAAATTTTCCTGCTGGCGTGCATCCTTTCGCTCGCGGGCGAGACGCCGGCGGGGATCGTTTCCCCGCGGAACGGCGGACCGCTTCCCCTTCAGTACCGCGAGCTCGAGAGACGATCGAAGGACGCCTTCACGCTCAAGCGCGCCTGGCTCGAGCGTCGAGCGAACCAGGTGCGGGGAGACGCCCGGTACCGGCTTCTCCGCTCTCCCGCCGGAACCGTTCTGCGGAACGCGAATGCGGCGCTCGGCGGAGCGCGCTCGATCCCCGTCGTGCTCGGCCTCTACAACGATATCACCGCGGCGCCTTTCACGAAGAACGCGTTCGATACGGAGTTCTTCACGGGACCCTGGACGCCCGGCACCCTCCGCCAGTACTGGAGCGAGGTCTCGTACGGTCTCTTCGACGTAACGGGGACCGTGTTCGACTGGGTGCCGCTCTCGCAGAACGAAGCCTATTACACGGGAGGGGCGTCCCAGGGTTATCTGCCGCCGCCCTACGGCACGGCGCGGACCGGCGACATGATAAAGGAGATCGTCGACTCCCTCGATCCATCCACGGATTTCGGCGCGTTCGACAACGACGGTCCCGACGGCGTTCCGAACTCGGGGGACGACGACGGTTTCGTCGACGTGCTGCTCGTGGTTCATCCGACCTTCGGAGCCGAGTGCGACGGCTTCTCGCCGCACATCTGGTCGCATTCGTGGACGTACAGCCAGTGGCCCGCTTCGGGAGGGCAGCCATACGAGACGAACGATCCCGCGGCGGGAGGCGGATTAATCAGGATAGACGACTATATTGTCGTCCCGTCCGTTTCGTGCGAAACGGGGATGATCGAGATCGGCGTCATATGCCACGAGCTGGGGCACGCGATCGGGCTTCCCGACCTCTACGACGGGAACGGCAGCTCGAGCGGCATTGGATTCTGGGGGCTCATGGGATCGGGCAACTGGAACACTCCCGCCTCTCCGGCCCATCCCTGCGCGTGGTCCCGCGAGCAGCTCGGATGGCTCAACCCCGTCGAAATCGGCTGGCGCGCGAGGACGGTCGATCTGAGGCCCGTCGCCGCGAGCGGAGACGCCCTGAAATTCCCTCTTCCGACGCGGCGCTTCAAGCGGACGCTCTACGCGGCGAACGACTATGCCCTCATCTGCTCGTACAGCGATACGGAAGCGGGCGTGCGCGGATGGCCGGGTGGCGGCGGCTACGGAAACGGCTGGAAGGAATCGGTGTTCCGCGAGTTCTCCGTCGACGCTTCGCGCCCCGTGACGATCGCTTATGACGCGACGATCGATTCGGAACCCGACTTCGATTTCGGCAGGCTTCTCCTCGAGAGGGAAGGCGCCGTCGAGACGCTCGCGGTTTACACGGGGAGATTCTCCCGGAGCGAGGCGATCGATATCGGCTCGCATCTTCCCGCGGGCGCCTGCGCGTTCACCCTGCGATTCGAGTTCACTTCGGACGGGAGCTACAGCGACGAGGACGGAAGCTACAATTCGAATCCGCGATACGTCTTCAACGTCGACGACGTGCACGTCGACGGCGGCGGGCTCGCCTATTTCGCCGATTTCGAGCTCGACTCGGGGGCCTGGCGGAACGGCTCCCCGCCGGCGGAATATTTTCTCGCCGAGAACAGGCGGGGGAGCGGTTTCGACGCGAACCTTCCGGGGCAGGGGATGCTCGTCTGGCACGCCGAGAACAGCACCGCCTACAGCGCCCTCGGCAACAGCGGGGGCGCGAGCAACACGCAGGCGCGGGGACTCGTTCTCGAGGAGGCGGACGGCAACTACGATCTTCTCGCGCCCACGTATATGGGAGGGAACACGGGAGACGGCGGCGATCCCTATCCGGGGACTTCGAGCAACCGGGAATTCGGTTCCGCGACGACCCCGCGCAGCCAGACGAACGGCGGCGTTCTCTCGCCGGTGCATATCGCCGGCGTCGCGTACGGATCCTCGAATATTACCGCGACGTTCAGCGGCGGCATGCCCGCCCCCGCCGTCGACGCCGTGCTGCCCGATACGATCGACAAGGAGCACGGCGCGGAGGCGGTTCTCGATATCCGCGGCTCGTGGATGCAGTACGGGGCGACCGCATATCTCGCGCTCGGGCTCGATACGGTCAGAGCGGATTCCGCCGATTGGCGCGGCGAAGAGCGGATCGTCGCGACGTTTCCGATCAACTCGCTGTACGCGGGGAAATGGAATCTGGTCGTCGTGAGCGGAGACGGGCAGCCGTCGACGGTTCAGAAGAGCGTCGAGATCGTATCGGTGTATCTGAGCGCCGCGGTTACCGCGGGACGGGATTATCTGCTCGCCGAGTGGACGCTGAAGGACCAGCCGGGCATCAGGGGCTGTCTCCTCTACCGTTTCGATTTCGGTGCGCCGGCGGGGGCGAGCGTGACGCCCGATACGCTCAGAAGCGCGTCGGGTTCGTTCTCCTTCAAGGATTATTCGGTCGAACCCGGCCGGTCGTACGCCTATCTGATCGTCACGTATCTGAACGGCGGACGCGAAGAGCGGTACAGTCTCGCGGGGCCGTACGGCCTCGGACGTTTCCCGTTCGTCGCCGATCAGAACTATCCGAATCCCTTCGCGCGAGAGACCACGCTGAGCTTCTTCGTGCCCGAGCCGGGATCCGTCGCGATCGACGTCTACGACGTTGCGGGGAGACGGGTCGCGCATATCGACGAAGGGCGTTACGGACGCGGCACGCAAACGATCCGGTGGGCTCCGGCGGAGCGCGGCGTGGCGGCGGGCATATACTTCTGCGTGTTCCGCGCGGGGAACGCGACGCAGACGATCAAGATGATCTACGTTCCATGATATTCCCGGAAATCAGAACGTGTACGTGAGCGCGAGCGATATCGAGAGATGCGTGAAGCGCTCGGTGCTCGTGTCCACGTCTCGGCGGTTGAAGCGGTAGATCCGGTATTTGTACGGCGTGATCCATACGTTGGCGCTCGCCTCGAGGAGCATATATCTGAAGAAGGTTCGTGTCACTCCCGCGCCGCCCATAATGTAAAAGGCGGTCTGGGTCGGGCGGTAGGTTTCGGTCGGGGTGGCCGTGACGGGATTGACCGACAGGAATCCGACGCCGAGACGGGCGACCGGCCGGTAGGGAACCGGGATGAGAAGCGGGAAAATGGCGAAGAGATTGAGCCGGTAATCGAGCCCGTCGACGTCCGCGCCGCTCCCCTTCGCGCCGAACAATCCGATCGCGTTCTCGAAATAGAAATTCGAGGCGAGCTCGTAGCGCAGTGCCGCGCCGCCGCCGAAGGCGCTCTCGAGATCGAAAAACTTCGAATCGAACACATAGGAGCGCGCCTCGATCGAGGCGCATATCTGTCTCGGCGTTTCGGCGAGCGCGCCGCGGACGGCGAACGCGCAGAGAGCCGCGAAGGCCAGCGCGAAACGCATGCGCCGGCCGGCCGGGCCGCTTCGTTCTCTCGTGCCGTTCATGGACGGAATTCCACCTTGCTTCTGAAGGCCCGCTCGTTCTTCGCGCCGCCCGGACGGAACCACGCGTCGATGATGCGGACGATGCGCCGCGACGCGAGGCCGTCGCCGAAAGGATTTCTCACGCGGGCCATCCGCTCGTAGACGCGCCGGTTGCCGAGAATGCGCTCGACCTCGGCGACGATCCGGTCCCGGTGCGGCCCCGCGAGGACCGCGCCTCCCGCCTCGACGATCTCCGGGCGCTCCGTCTCGTCCCGCATCACGACGACGGGAAGCCCGAGCGCGGGGGCCTCTTCCTGGAGTCCGCCCGAATCCGTGAGAACGAGGCTGCTCTCCTTCATGACGCGGATGAGATCCATGTATTCGAGCGGGGGGGAAAGGGTGATGCGCGGGTGCCGGGAGAGCGCGCGCTCGACCGGTCTCTTGACCGCGGGATTCGGATGCACGGGAAAATAGATCTCGATATCCTCGTTCCGCTCGACGAGATCGAGAATCGCCGCGCAGATCTCTTCGATTCCCTTTCCGAAGCTCTCTCGCCGGTGGGCGGTCACGAGTATCAGCTTTCTTCCGCGGCGCGCCCCGCGCGCGGTTCGGGCGATCCCGGTTTTCTTCTTGGCGAGTGCGAGGTACAGCGCGTCGATAACGGTGTTGCCCGTGACGTACACGCTCCCGCGCGGGACCCCTTCGTTCGCGAGCGCGAGAGCGGCCCGCTTGGTCGGCGCGAAATGGAGCTGGGCGATGCCTCCGATAAGCTTGCGGTTCATCTCCTCGGGATACGGGTTCCATATGTCGTGCGTTCTGAGGCCCGCCTCGACGTGGGCAACCGGGATGCGCCGGTAGAAGGCGAGAAGAGCTGCGGCGAACGCCGAGGTCGTATCCCCCTGCACGACGATCATGTCGACCGGGTCGCGCGAGAGCACCTCGTCGAGCCGCTGCATCGTTCGCGTCGCGATGTCCATGAGGGATTGCTTCTCAACCATGATGTCGAGGTCGTAGGACGGCTTGATCGAGAAGAAACGCATGAGCGTTTCGCACATCTCCCGGTGCTGGGCGGTGAAACAGGCGGCGACGGAATACTTCCGCGGGCTCGCGCGGAGCTCCTCGATCACGGGCGCGAGCTTGATCACCTCGGGTCTCGTGCCGAAAACGAGCATGATCCGCCGTTTATTCGTTCGTCCTGCCACGTCTTCTCCTCCGCGAGACCCGGTTCACGCGGCCGCGCTCCGTCTATTTGACCTCGAGAATCGAATTGGTGCTTCCGAAGCCGTCCGGCTCGGCCGCGGCATTCGCCGGATCCGCGATCTTCTCTTTTCGGTTCACGAGAAATTTATACGGGTATCTTCCCGCGGGGAGGTGCAGGGTCACCGTCCACGCGCCTTTCGCTTCCTTCTTCATCGGCGTCGCGCCCGCCTCCCAGTTGTTGAACGAACCGATGATCGAGACCTCCGACGCCCGGGGATTCGAGTACTTGATGACGACGTCTTCGAGCTGCTCGGGCGCGGGAGGTTCCTTCTTCCCGGAATCCCGAACCACGTTGAGGCGTTCGTAGCCGTCGATGATATCGATGAGCCGGTTGCCCAGCCCGGAAGGGGGCAGCCCGTTATCGTCTCCGAGATCGAACGCGATGCCGTCGGCCGCATCCTCCCAGCACACCGCGATGAGAATGGAGTTCGGTCCTTTTCTGAGCTCGACCGGCCCGCTCGCCCCTTCGAACCGCGCGTCCGTCCCGGGCGCAAAGGGCTCGCCGTTGATCCAGAGGGAGAACGCGTTTTTCGTGACGAGCCTCCAGGCGAGCTTCATGCGCGCCGGCGCGTCGACGACCGTGTAGAACAGGGCGCAGCGGCCCGGAAGCTTCCCGTAGAGCCGTTGGGGCTGGAGCAGGCCTTCGCTGTCGATCGCACCCGGAGGAACCTCGCTCCAGCGAAGCTCGCGCCCGTCTGACGCCGGGTAGGATTTGAAAAGATCGCTCTCGAAGGAGACTCCGTTTCTGAGCGGTTCGTCCGGCTTTGCAAGCGTTCCGAGGTGGAGCCAGTTGAATGGACGAACGAGGAGTTCTCTGAATAGCGCGACGGGGTTGCCGTCGAGTGTCACGGTCAGCGAGAAGGGGTAACGCCCCGGGGAGATCATGCCTTTCGGCGCGATCGCGATTTCGAGATCGGTGCGCTCCGCGTCCGCTCGAACGAGAAAGCGGGCGGGCAGCGGCGGCGTCGTCGAAAACTCGCGGAGGATGGTTCCTTCGACCGTTCCCTGGAGATCGCGATCGGTTCTGCATCTGAGCGCGAGAGCGAGGCGAAGGGGTTTCCCGCCGATCCTTCTCCCGTCGGGGAGGTCGAGCGCGGCCTCGAATTCCTTGGTCACGGCGACGCTTTCGATGCTCCGGATCTCGACCATGCGCCCTTCATGGACGAAATCGATGGATGCGTTCAGCGTGACGACGCCCGGCTCGGTCGTGGGCGGGAGCGCCAATTTTCCTTTATAGACGAACGCCTCGCCGTTCGGCACGAGGGTGACGACGCGGGTGATTTCCATCATCTTCCATCGCTGATCGCCGATCTGCAGATAGAACTGGGAGGCGGCGAGGGTGTCGCGGAGCGCGCGAAGGGACGCCGAGAACTCCACCGCCGAGCCCCGCGGAATGGTTTTTTCGGGAAGACCGAGCGTGAACGCGAGCCCGCATTCCCGCTCGAGCCGCGAGGAAAGGTCCGCCTTGGCGGCCGCGAGATCGGCCGGGGCTCCGGCGAGCGTCTCCATGATGAGCCTTTTCACGCGCGGGGAGAGGCGCCGCCACTTCGTCCCGTCGATGACCCTCCAGCTCTCCTTCGGCGAATCGAGAAGCTGCGAGAACCGGGAGAATCTCGAAAGCATCCGGTTCACGGCGCCTATGGCGTCCTTGTACGATTCGAGGCTCATCGATTCTCCGGAGAGCGCGGCGGCGAGCGAATCGATTCCGGAACGCAATCCGGCGAGCTCCTTCGGCTGAACGAGCGCGTCCCGCTCGAAGAGGAGCGTGAGATTCACGAGCGGCGAGATCGCCCGCCAGCGGGGAAAGAGGCGGTTCGCGATCGTGCGATTCTCGCGCCAGTAATCGGTCCAGACAGCCTGGCCGGTTCCCGCCGCGCTCATGCCGGCGGCGGCCGAGGCGCGGAGCGACGCGAAAAGCGCGCCATCCTCGGGCATCGCGGCGGAGAGGAGATCGAGTATCATGAATCGCATGGAGGAATTGCTCCACGGATCGCCCACATCGGCCGCTTTCCGCTGCGAGGCGGACGAGCTGTTCTCGAGGTACGCGGCGGCGATTCTTTCGTGCGCGAATCGGCCGAGATTGCGATCGACGACGAGCGGCAGGAGCTGCCCCGGGTGGTACGCCGCGACGAATCTGCCGTCCGCGTCCACGGGATAGAAGCACTCGCGCTCGGGATCGTAGAATCCGCGGGTGGCGAGGTCCGAAAGCGAACGGGACCAGGCCAGAAATTCGAGTGCGTCCTCGTACGCCCCCGTTTTCCACGCGATGAGGTGGAGACTGTAGAGCTCGAGCGCGGCCAGGGCGTTGAGGCCGGGAGAGAGGATCGAACCGCTTCCCTTCGGCGCTCCCGGCATGCTGCGGACGAGGCCGCCCGAAAGGTTCTGGTCCTCGAAGAGCCGCATGACGGTCCGGGATATGTCGGGGTAGAATCTTCGGAGAGGCAGGGGATCGTTCTCGAGAAGGAGAAATGCCGTCGTCGCCGTTACCGGATAGGCGCGGAGCGCGTAGAGCGGCTGGCCGGGGGCGAGAGAGGCGCTCTGCCCTCCGTTCTCGAAAAAGCGCACGAGGTGCTGCTTGAGCGCGTCGTCGCGCTGCGGAGCGGTCGAGCGCGCCTCGACGGGGACAAGGATGAGAAGCGCGATCATGCCCGCGGCGACCGGGAGGATTCTCGGATTGCGCACATTCATAATTGAACAATGGATAACCGAATAGAGCGGCGCAAGTCAAGCAACAGTTTATTGTTGACACTGGCGCGCGCCGCATCCTTAAATAGCCCGGATCACAAGAAAGGAGCGGGAGATGGGATTCGAAAACGTGCTCGTTGAAACATCGGGGCGCATCGGAAAGGTGACGATCAACCGGCCTGCCAAGCTGAACGCGCTGAGCGTCCAGACGGTGGTCGAGCTGATCGCCGCCTTCACTCAGATGAAGGATGACGGCGAGGCGGGCGTCGTGATTCTGACCGGCGCGGGGGAGAAATCGT
>JAFNGP010000081.1:1524-2861 GCA_017885175.1 bacterium | reverse complement strand
TGCTCGTCTCCGGACCGACGGGCAGCGGCAAGACGACGACCCTCTACTCGGCCCTCACGCGCATGAACACGCCGAAAGTGAACATCATGACCGCCGAAGATCCGGTCGAATACAACATCGACGGCATCAACCAGGTGATGATGCACGAGGAAATCGGCCTCACCTTCGCGGCGGCCCTCAAGGCGTTCCTCCGCCAGGATCCGAACATCGTGATGGTGGGCGAGATTCGAGACCTCGAGACCGCGGGCATCGCGGTCAAGGCCGCGCTCACCGGCCATCTCGTCCTCAGCACGCTTCACACGAACGACGCGCCGAGCACGATCAACCGAATGATCGACATGGGCATCGAACCCTTCCTCGTCGCTAGTTCGGTGAACGTCATCATGGCCCAGCGGCTCGTGCGCAGGCTGTGCGCAAAGTGCAAGACGAAGGAAAAGATACATCCCGAGGCGCTTCGCGAGCTCGGGGTCACGTCGGACGACGTGTTCGATATATACAAGCCCGTCGGCTGCCCCGCGTGCAGCAGCACCGGATATTCGGGGCGAACGGGCATCTACGAGGTCATGCCCATATCCGAGGCGCTCCGCGAGATGATCCTGAACCGCGCCTCGTCCTCCGAGGTCAAGGAGCAGGCCGTTCGCGAGGGCATGATCACGCTGCGCGGGGACGGAATTCTGAAATTGAAGGCCGGCGTCACGTCGCTCCAGGAAATCTTGAGGGAATCGGCAGCGTAATGGCGAGGCAAGGAGAGTAGGATATGCCCGATAAAGGCGAAAAGGCACAGGCCGTGAACCTGCGAGACCTTCTCCAGGAGATGATCGACAAGCGCGCGAGCGATCTCCACATCACGGCGGGTATTCCGCCGATGCTTCGGGTCGACGGCATCATCCGCCGCACGAACCATCCCGTCATCACGCCCGATGTGAGCAGGCAGATCGCGTACAGCATCATCACCGAGGAGCAGCAGAAACGATTCGAAAACGAGAAGGAGCTCGATTTCTCCTTCGGCGTGCAGGGGCTCTCGCGCTTTCGCGCGAACGTGTTCCAGCAGCGCGGCGTGACGAGCGNNGATTTCAAGGGCCTCGGGCTTCCGGCCGTCGTCGAGGACTTCTCGAAAAAAATGAAGGGGCTCGTCCTCGTCACCGGGCCGACGGGAAGCGGCAAATCGACGACGCTCGCGAGCATCATCGACAAGATCAACAACGAGCGCCAATCGCACGTCATCACGATCGAGGACCCGATCGAGTATATCCACCAGCACAAGAATTGCATCGTCAACCAGCGCGAGGTGCGCGCCGACACCGAGTCGTTTCAGAGCGCCCTGAAGCACGTGCTCA
>JAFNGP010000081.1:0-1456 GCA_017885175.1 bacterium | reverse complement strand
GGGCGCAGCTCGCCTTCGTTCTCGAGGGGGTCATCACCCAGCAGCTCATCGCGCACCTGTCGGGCAAGGGGCGGGCCCTCGTAGCGGAGGTTATGGTATGCACCCCCGCGATCAGGGCGTGCATCCGCGACGACAAGGTGCACCAGATCTACGGGCTCATGCAGGCCGGAACGAAATACGGCATGCAGACGATGAACCAGGCTCTTTTCCGCGCATACACGAACAAGCAGATATCGCTCGACGAAGCGATGGTGTGCAGCTCCGACACGATCGAGCTCGAACAGATGCTCGGCGAGCGCACGAACAACATGCACGCCGCCCGCAGTGCGAAGTAGCACGAAAGGGGAATGAGAATGTCTACGACGACCTATATGTGGAAAGGGAGAACGCCGACCGGCGAGATGCTCTCGGGCGAGCTCGCCTCGGAAAACAAGCAGGAGCTCATCAATACCCTGCGCAAGCGCAAGATCATCATCACGACGATCCGCGAGAAGCCGAAGGAGATCAAGCTGAACCTCGGTTTCGGCAGCCGCATCACGACGCGCGATCTGGGCGTGTTCACACGGCAGTTCGCGACGATGATCAACGCGGGCCTTCCGATGGTTCAATGCCTC
Source organism: bacterium (assembly GCA_017885175.1). Lineage (GTDB taxonomy): Bacteria > Krumholzibacteriota > Krumholzibacteriia > Krumholzibacteriales > Krumholzibacteriaceae > SSS58A. Next base: position 842 of record JAFNGP010000081.1, on the reverse strand, counting down.
GACATTCTGTCGAGCCAGATGGACAAGCCGGTATTCAAGAAGATCGTGAGCGACGTCATGTACGACGTCGAGGCGGGTTCGACCCTCGCCGAGGCGCTCCGCAAACAGCCCTGTTTCTCGGATCTATTCGTGAACATGATCGAGGCGGGAGAGGCCGGCGGTATTCTCGACGTGATCCTCAACCGGCTCGCCGTGTACCTCGAGAAAGCCGACGCGTTGATGAAAAAGGTAAAAGGGGCGATGACGTATCCGGTGGTGGTGTTCTCCGTCTGTATTGGAGCGTCGGTGTTCATGCTCATCTTTATCATTCCGACGTTCGCCCAGATGTTCAAGGATTTCGGCGGCGAGCTTCCGACGCCGACCAAGATCGTCATGGGACTGAGCAACTTTCTGAAAGCGAACTGGTGGCTCCTCGCCGGGGTGGCCGTCGGTTCGGCCATCGGCCTGCGGCGCTACTACAAGACCGAAAAGGGGCACTACCGGATCGATAAACTCGCGCTGAGGACGCCGATCATCGGCTCCGTTATCCGCAAGGCGGCCGTCGCGCGATTCACGAGGACGCTCGGAACGCTCGTATCAAGCGGTGTTCCCATTCTGAACGGCCTCGAGATCACCGCCCGGACCTCGGGCAACAAGGTCGTCGAGGAAGCCGTTCTCAAGACTCGGACGAGCATCAGCGAAGGCAACACGATCGCCGAACCTCTCCGGGAGTGCGGCGTGTTCCCGCCGATGGTGGTCCAGATGATCGGCGTGGGCGAACAGACGGGCGCGCTCGACGAGATGCTCGAGAAGGTCGCCGATTTCTATGACAGCGAGGTCGATGCGGCGGTGAACGCGCTCAC
>JAFNGP010000080.1 GCA_017885175.1 bacterium | reverse complement strand
GATGCTGTCCTGTCACGACTGGTTCTCCCCGAAGGGCTCGTCGGCGCCCCTCTATACACTCGGTCCCTTCTTTCCGCCGAGCGAGTTCGGTGGCCTCTCCTGGAGCAACACCAAGTACTTCGGGAGCTTCACCGCGGAAAAGGGCGCCCATCCGACGATTTTCATCGGCGTTAATACGAGGAAACTGGAGGGCCGGCCGCGCACGCTTATCGCGTACGATGGGGTGACGGGCCAGAGACTATGGCGCTTCGAATTCGGGCCCCACAGCGATGAATTGGCATGCGGCGACTTCGGCGTGAATGATCCGCGCGTCCTTCTCACAACCGTCGCCGTGGCCAACGGGCTCTCGTATAACGGGACGGCGGACAGCCTTTCCTATGTCTTCTGTCTCGACCCGCGCAACGGCAATCTCCTATGGGAGAAAGACGTGGCTGGATTTGCCGGGAAGAGCAGCCTCGCGCTCGCGGACATCAATGGCGACGGTCAGAAAGAGATTCTTGTCGCGCGGGATCTGGCATCGGGCGATCCCCTTCTCATCGGCGGCATACCCCCCTGGTCAGTGGCGGCCCTGAGCCGTGAAGGAGAGGTTCTCTATTCCGTGCCGTTGTGGAAAGATGTGGCGTCGATTTGTGCGGTCGATCTCGACAGCGATTCATCTCCGGAGATACTTGTCCAGGGAAACGAAGGAAGGCTCGTTATCCTCAACCACGATCTCACGATCAGGAAGGCCATCAAGAGTTTCCGGAGCACGAGCGGCACAGCATCAATGATCTTGGGAGCGCGGGATCTCACCGACGACGGAAAACTGGAAATCTTATGCCGCGCGGACAACATGTTCGTCTTACAGGATAAAGAGGGAACCTTGATCGCCGGGCGTATCCTCAGGTATCTCTTTGATGTGCAGTTTGCCCGATACGACGGAAGATACTATATCGTTGCCGCGGACGGGGATTCGATCCACATCATGACCCTGGTGCGCACGCCTCTTGCGACCCGGATCCGGGGGTATGCTTCGCGTTTGACGATCGCGGAGCTTGCGGCGGCCGTGTTCCTCGCGGGCGTGGGGGGATTTCACCTCCGCCGGTACCTCAAGCGGCGGCGGGAGAAGCGGATCACTTTCGATGAGGTTCACAACGATCTGCTCACAGCGATGTCGGCGTTCGGGCATGGAGGCTCTTCGCTCAAAATCATCGACCGTATCAGGCTCCATTTGAAGAACTGGGATAGGGTGCAGTCCGACGCCGCGGCGCGCGAGGAGCTTTTCGCGAGGCTGCGCACGACGCTCATGGAGACGGTCGTTCCGGAGCTCAATCACATCGTCATGCTCGCTCACAAGGCGGGCATTCCGAAAGAGATCTGGGGCGCGATCGTGCCGCGCGCGGAGTCTGCGGGTCAAGCGATGGAGGCGATGCTCGCCGCCCGTTCCGGGGGGGGTGGCGTCGGCCGGGAAGAGCATATTGCGAGCGCGCTCAAGGCCCTCGATGACGCCGATGAATTGATCGCGGGAATCCGCGCGCACCTGCGATCCATATTCCGCGTTCCGGTCACCGAGGCGCTCGAACGGGGCATGACGCGATTTCGCGATGAGCACGGCGGCGCACGGATCTCTCTCCTGCTTCCGTCCGACGCCCCCGCGGCCGCGGGTGTATTCATGTCGCCCGTCGTCTTCGATAAAATACTCGAAGCGCTCCTCACCAATTCGGCTCGGGCGACCGAAGGAAGAACCGATGCCGAGATTGCGATCGAAGTCCGTTGGGAAGGGGACTACTGCAAGATCGATGTCCGCGACAACGGATGCGGGATCCCGCGCGAGGATTGGGAGCGCGCCTTCGAGAGATCCTATACGACCAAGGAGGAGGGCGGCTTCGGGCTTTATTACGCTCGCGAGACGCTCGCGAGATTTGGCGGGAAGATATTCGTCCTCGATAGCGTCGTTGGTTCCGCCACGACGGTGAGGGTCGTTCTGAGAAAATCCTAGAAAGCGAGGGCCGGATGGACGGCGACCGTGTGCGCATTCTCATCGTGGACGACGACGAGACGTTTCTCGGGGATCTTGCCCGGCTCTTGACGGATCGTTACGAGATCGTGATGTCCCACAACGCGAAGGAGGCCCTCTCCGCGCACGATCGGTTCGGATTCGACGCCGTTCTGCTCGACCTCGATCTCGGGAGGGGGGTCGACGGGTTCGAGCTTCTCGACGCGTTTCGGGCTTCCGATCCAAGCCTCCCCGTGATCATGGTGACGCGCGATTCGTCCGCCGCTTCGGCGATCGCCGCCCTCAAGAGGGGCGCCGTCGATTACATAGACAAGAGGCCCGATCTCGGCGACCTCGAGCGGAGGATCTCCCGGGCGATCGAAGAGCAAAAAGTGATGCGGCTCAATATCGAGCTTCGCAGGGAGATCGACGAGCTCCACGGCACGATGATCGGCGAAAGCGGGAAGATGCGGGATCTGCGCCGGGAGATCGCGTTCGCGGCCCAGGGCCCGGGCCCGGTTCTCATCACGGGGGAGACGGGGACCGGGAAGGAGCTCGTGGCGAGGGAAATCCACCGGCGATTCTGTCCGGGGAAGGCGTTCCTGCCGCTCAACTGCGCGGCGGTGCCGCGCGAGACCTTCAGTCTCAAGCTCTTCGGGAGCATGCGGGGAGCGTTCAGCGGGGCCGAGGATCTCGCGGGAATCTTCGAGCTCGCCTACGACGGCGTTCTCTTCCTCGACGAGATAACCGAGATCGATTCGTCCCTGCAGGCGGAACTTCTCCGCGTCATTCAGGAACGGGAGTTCGAGCGGCACGGGAGCTCGAGGAGGATTCCCTTCCGCGGGAAGCTCCTCGCCTCGACGAACCGGAACTTGCCGGAGAGCCTCGAGAACGGGTCGCTCCGCAAGGACTTGTATTTCAGGTTCGGCACCCACGTGATCAACGTCCCTCCTCTCAGGGACCGNNCTCTGCGGGAGGGATTGGCCGGGCAACATTCGCGAGCTCGAGAACGCCATCGAGGCGTACGTCGTGCGCGGCGCATTCACGGGGCCGAACCATTTCGCGGACGATTCCGGCGGCGCGCTTTCCGGCGAAGCGTTGTTCCGGATGGGCTATCGCGACGCGAAAACGGCAGTCCTCAAGGAGTTTCAGCGAAAATACACAGCCACGATCATCGCGGCGTGCGGCGGAGATATCGGCGCTGCGGCCGAGCGCATGGGGCTCACGCGCTTCGGGCTGCAGAAGATTCTTAATGAAATCGACACGTGAGGTTCCCTTCTCAACTCAAAATCCGGACGAGGGAACGCAACAAGAGTTGCGGGGGGGGGCGATG
>JAFNGP010000079.1 GCA_017885175.1 bacterium | reverse complement strand
GTCCGGCGCGCTCTCCATGATATCCGTTTCCGAATCGTCGTCGATTCGCCGCATTGACGCCATATGGAATTTGCCTCGCTGCTCTCTGGAGCGGAGAATATTTTTGCAGTGATTCGCCGCGAGGGTGANNCGGTCTCCCGCGTGACCCCTTCGCGCCAGATCCGAATCGTCCGGCGCCGCTACCGCATTCCTATCATCCATACAGCTGAGCGCGGCTTTCGTTTAAAAACTCCCGTCGTCACATGCACGAGTGCTGGTAATGCTGCCCGAAGTACGCGAAATCGCTCAGGTTGCATTTGTCGTCGTCGTTGAAATCGCAGCAGGCGCTGTAGCCGCCCTGGCCCAGGTTCTTGTTATAGCTCGTGCCGAAGGGGATGAGATCCGACAGGTTGACGACGCCGTCGGGCTTGCCGGAAGCGCCCGTAAGGTCGGGGCCCTTGATGACGACATTGAGACACAGATAGTTCGGGCCGCAGGGAGGATTCCTGAGGATTTCGCCCTGTACCGCTATGTACAAGCCTCCGGTCAGCACGCATCCCCCCGCCCTGAAGATGCCGGAAAATGTCGTTCGGCCGTTGAGGCCGGTCAGCGAATCGGCAGCGATCGCCTCGACGCAGAGGTAGAGCGCCTGCGCGGCGTTGCAGGCATTTATCCAGTAATCGGTCCAGGGAACGCCGGGAACGGGATTGTGGGCCAGATCCCGCACCTCGATCCAGATATAATCGCCCGTGCCGCCGCAACCGTTTCGTATCTGCTCGAAATCGCCGCGGGGGCAAATCGTAACCTTCATATTCTGGCAGCTCACGCCTGCCGTGCTGTAGCAAAACGTGTCGGGGTCGAGCGCATGTGCTCCCGCAGCGAAAGTAATCATGAAAAACGCAAAAAGCACGAGAATGACGCGCATTTCCGCACCTCCGCTTTTCGTTCAAGAAGCTGTGATTATGCCGATAGAGGAATCATATCACAAACGGCGCGCGATTCAAAGCGCTCCGAGTATCTTATCGAGACGATCCGGACTCACCGTGAGGAGCCCCGCGGCCGGGAGCCTTTTCAGCAGCTCCTTCCAGTTCGCGTCCCTCGCGACGACCGGCTTGAGAATCTTGATTCCCTCGTCGTCCCGCCCGACGTTGATAAGGGAAACGCCCTGCCAGAACGCGAGCTCGAGGTTGTCGGGCGCGAGCTTCGCCGCTTCACCGTACGCCTCCATCGCGTCCTTCAGGTCCCCCCCGGCCATCGCCTCGTCCCCCAGGTTCTCGAACGTGTATGCGCGCTGAAGCTTGATGAGGCGCGCGAGCTCCTCGAGAGGCCGCGGATGGTCCTCGACGCGAAGGTCCATGACGACGTCCGACCACGGTTCGTCGCTCGCCACGCCCCGCACGATGAGAATCGCCGCGGACTGGCTCCCTCTGATGTCGCCCCCGGCTCGCTGCGCGGCATCGAGCGCGGCGAGCATGCGGTCGGCGAGATCCCCCTCGGCCGTCTCGTACGCCTTCGCCATGGCGGGCACGACCCTGTCGGTGAGCATCATGTTCGCCTGGACCGAGTAGCCGTCGCCCGTGCGGTGCGAGGCGAACGCGATGCACGAATCCCCCGTGTGCGCCGCCGCTTTCCCCTCGACGTCCACCATCGCCACCTGCCGGACGGCGGAATGCGCGTCCTCCTCGACGAGCTTCTCGAGCGCCTCGGCCGCGCTCATCCCCTCGTCCATGAGATCGAGGCCGAGAGGACCGTACGACATGAGCACGAGGCTCTGCGTCGCCACCGCCCCGACGCCGGCCCGCGCCCAGGGGACGACCGGCCCCACGGAAAACCAGTGCGACTGCACCGCCACGCCCATATCTCCCGTCACCGAATCGCGGGCGACGATCGAATAGGTATGCACCGGTCTCTCCGCCGAAGTCTTGAGCGCCCGGGCGCCGGCGGAGAACGGCGCCGACGCGCACAGGGCGGCGAGACACAGGGGCAGAAGACTCTTCGCGATTCCGAAATTCCCGAACATCGGCGGGCCTCCTCGATTGGGTGTTGAATGGTATCCGGGCGCGAGCCGTTCCGCGCGCTTTCGATGCGGCGATCCCCCGGCGCGCACACGTCGATTCTGAATCAGGCCGTCGAATTCTTCAACAAAATTGTCCGGCCTTGTGATACATTTATCGAGGCGCTTCCGTGCACGGTGCACCGGCAAGAAGGAGCGAAACATGCGCATCGCGTTTCTCGGAGATGGTTCGCTCAATCACGTGAGGCGCTGGGCGGGGTATTTCCACGAACGGGGCCACGAAACGCTCCTTCTCACGTTCGAGAGCGTCGACGGATGCCTCGTTCCCGCGCGGAGGCTGAAAAGCCGCCTCCCGACGAAGCTCCTCGGCTATCTCTCGGCGATCGGCTCCATACGGAAGGAGCTCGAGCGTTTTCACCCGGACCTCGTGAACGCCCTGTATCTCGGCGGTTACGGCTTCGTCGCGGCGCGAAGCGGGGTTCGCCCCCTCGTCGTCTCGAGCCTCGGCTCCGATCTCCTCGTCGATTATCCCTCGTCGTTCGTGCATCGGCTCCAGATCCGCTCCGTGCTGAGGCAGGCGGACCTCGTCCTCACCGACGCCGAAGAGCTTTCGCGCATCGCGATCTCGGCCGGCACGAGCCCGGGAAAGATCCTCAAGACGTACCTGGGAATCGACGAAAGCGTCTTCTTTCCGCGGAAGAGCGCGCCGGACAAAACACGGCCGGGCGGCGGCGCCCGCGTCGTGAGCACGCGCAACCTGTATCCGATCTACAACGTCGACATGCTTGTCGACGCGGCTCCCCTCATCCGGATGAAACGGGACGCGCACTTCGTCGTCTGCGGCGACGGCCCCGATCGTGCGCGCCTCGAGGAAAAGGTGAAGCGGCTCTCTCTCGAGGGAAGCTTCGTATTCAAGGGGAGGCTCGATCCCGTCGGCATAGCGCGAGAGCTCCGCGCCGCGGACGTGTACGTATCGACGTCGAGATCTGATTCGACGTCCGTCTCGCTCCTCGAGGCGATGGCCTGCGGGACGGCGCCGATCGTAACCGATCTTCCCGCGAACCGCGAATGGATACGGGACGGAGAGAACGGCCGCATCGTGAGGGGAGACGACGCCGCATCCCTCGCGAACGCCGTCATCGAGACGCTCGATAACGCCTCATTCAGAAGCGCCGCGCGCGAGATGAATCTCCTCGTCATCAACGAGCGCGGGCTTTGGAAGAAGAACATGAGAATCGTCGAAGAGGCCTTCCTCGGCCTCAAATCGAGAGTCTCCCGATAGCGCGGTTTCGGGAACGACGGGAAATCGCGGGAAACGACCGGGCGTTTCGGAGAATCATCCCGCCTGCGATCCGCCTTTCCATGAAAAATACCGCACAGGGGTCGTATCCGCAGCTTCGATTGGGGATTAATTCCCGAAAACAGTTCGCCCTTGAAGAGAGAGCGCGCCACCCCGCGCCGCGGCCGCCAGGATTCCTCTTTTGCACTATCTCCCTAATCCACTGCGAACAAGAGCATTGCAGTCGGCCGCGCGCCTCCGGGGGGCGCGCTTGTATCGAGTGTCGGCGCCGGGCCCGGCTATGGAATGCGACTTGTATATTGCAGCGTCTGAGAACTGAAAGAGAAAGGTCGAACGAGCATATGTACGGAATCCTCACAGCGATCTTCATAACGACCGCCTTCTACGGGATGGAGAGAAAGCGATTCCTGATCGTTTTCGGTCTCGCCGCTCTCGTTATCGCGCCGGTTGTTCTCGGCCTCGTGAACGGTCCCGCCGGTCTCGTCTATTCGCTCGTCGGCGCCTTCGCCGCGCTCTTCCTCACGCTTCCGCTTTCGATTCTCGGATTCGTCTCGCGCGAAGACGTCATCGTATCCGTCGCGCTCGGCGGAATACTCGGCGCCGTCCAGTTCGCGATCGCCTTCTGCATCGCGACCGCCTTTCTCTCTATCCAGAAAATGTTCCGGGTCGAAGCTTCGCCGTCCGCGGCCCGGGCCGCGAGCGCCGCGGGCCCGCGCGGAACGCGCCTTCTCGCCTTCGACGAACAGTCCGCCCTCGTCGAGATCGAGATGCTGAAGATGCTTCGGATGGATCAGATGGGTTCTTCGATGCCGGCGCGCGAGGAAGAGAGCCCCGCCGGATATTCGGGGAGTGAAGACTCCGGTCGCAGGAACGCCGTCCTCCCCTGGTGCGCCAAGCTCGCCATCGCGACGCTCGCGATTCTCATGATCAAGACTTCGATCTAGGGGGAATTGCCATGTCGGTCCTCAATAAAACGCGCGGAACACTGATCGCAAAGCATCTCATGACGCTGAACGCGAACTGCGTCGAGACGTTGAGGTTTCTCAATCGACGCGGGATTCCGCGAAATTGCGCTCTCTGGATAGCGCCNNTGCCGGGCGATCTATACGGTCGGCATGAAGAACCCGGTCGACATCGCTTTCCTCAACCGGCACGGGCGCGTCGTCACGATGTTCAAGAATTTCCCGCCCGATTGCATCGCCGATTCCTCCCGCGGCGCGGTGACCGCGGTGGAGTTCCCGCCCAACGCGCTGCGCGAGAGCGACACCGGGATCGGCGACACGATAGAGCTCGATCCGGCGTGACGGTTGCGCGGCGCAGTTTCCTCGAACAGGCCTCCCCTACTCCCTCTCGAGCACGATGCGATCCTCGGAGATGGTCCGAAGCAGCGACCGGAAATCCGCGTATCGGGCCGGAGCCACGAGATCTTTATCAAGCTGAAGTCGCTTCCGGAAAACGTGCCTCCCGTCCGCCCGCGACGCGAAATCGGCGGACGCGGCTCCGATCCCGTTCCTTTCGCTCGCGGAGAACGGAGCGGTTACCATCCTCCACCCCGGGCCCGGCTCGATCGTGCACGAAACATCGAGGACGCACGGCTCTACGGCGATTGCGTCGGCGCATTGCGAGCGCTCGGGACGCACGCGCTCGATTCCGGAGAGGGCCGATTCCATGAATTTCGGCACGGAGACGTACAGCCGATCCCCCTTCTTCTTCTCGCCCGGATTCACCGTGAAAGCGAAGTCGATCTCTGCCTCGTTCCGATCGAGCGACCGCGGGTTCCACGAAACGAGCTCCGCCCCGCCGAAGAACCCCGAGACCCGCTTTTTCAGAAAATCCCTGAGACCGTTCTCGTTTCCCCGAACGAGATAGTACGGCGAGAACGCTCCCTTCAGGATCGCCGTGCCCTTTCCCTCGAAGCCGCCGTCCTTCCCCGTCTTCAGAACGAGGGCAAGCTCGCTCCGGCTGTCCGCCGCGGTCCTGGCGGGAAGCTGCGCGAGCCGCGGAGCCGAGCCGAGGTACGCGAGCGTTCTTCCGGCGAGGGCGAACGACGGATCGTGTTCGGGCGGGGCCGCGGGGTCGAGAAGCAGCTCCGCCCCGTCACCGAGCGGCACGGAGACCGCGATCATCGAAAAGAGCTCGGGCGCCGGCACGTCGCCGCCTGCCACTCTCCCGGCCGGGACGAAAACGAACGCCGGCTCGAATCCGGCGGCTCGAAGCATCGCGGCGAGGATCACGGCGCGGTCAAGCGGACTCGCGTAGCCGGTGTCGTAGATCCGCGCCGCGTCGCGCGCCGGAGCGGCGAAAAGCGCATAGGGTGCGCGAACGCCCGTGACGGCCCCGATCGCGAGACGATGCACGGCGAGCGCCTTCTCCTCGTCGGTGGCGCAATCCTTCACGGCTTCACGGATCGACGCTTCAGCCGCCGGCGCGGAAGCCGATTTGGCCTTGAGATCGGCGCCGATCTTCGAAAGAAGATCCTGCCAGTCCGACGCCGTGCTGTAGCAGACGGCCGGAAAATAGTCTCCTTCCCATGCGCCGCCGTCGAAAGGCGTGCGCCCGGGGATGTCGCGGACGGTCCAAATCCAGGCGCCTTTCGCGCTCGCGTCGGGCGGAGGGGCATCGTCGTTCAAGGCGGCGAATTTGAGCGTCATCCCCGGCGGCAGCTTCACCACGAGCGTGCGCTCCTCCGTCGGGTCCTCGGCGCTGAAAACCTCCACGCCCGAGAGGTACGGCGAGGGATTTTTGTCCGCGATCGTGTAATGGAGCTCGGCGATACAACCCTTCTCGATTCCCATGAGCGTAACGACCGTTTCCTGCCAGTCAACGTAATCCGGGGCGAGGTCGAGGGCGAACGGCGTCGTCTGATTGACGGCGTTCTTCCGGACTGCGACAATATTCCCGTCCCGCATCCGGACGCGCGCGGCGAGAACCGTGAGATCCTGCGTCGCCGCGTTGAAGAGAATCCGCGGATCGCCGTAGCGGTTGATCGCGTTGTCGGTGAAGAGCATGACGGCGCGATGCCGCCGCTGTGCAAGGCGATTATCGGAGCCGAGGGTGACGACGAGCGAATCGTACAGCACGACCGCGTCGCTTCCGGGGTAACGAAGCTCCATCTCCTTCCAACCGGTATCGGCCGCGGCGGCCGGAGCGGAACGACCCGATGCGGGAGAATGGGCGAATGCGGAGCCCGCGATCAGCGCCGCCGCGACGACCGCGAGCATCGATTTCATCACCGTATGCGTCGTGACGTTTCTCATCGCGATCCCCCCTCTCTCTCGAAGATCACCCTGCGGGTCGCGTAATCCCCCGCTTCCTTCAGGATGCCTCGGAACTCGGGATAGTCGCCCGCGGGAATCGTCCTCCTCTTGACGAGCACGACACCCTTGTTCGCGACGGAGCCTCCGGCGACGGAGCGCTCCATGCGGTACGCCGCGTACTCGCCCGTTTTCGAGGACTCCTTCGAGAGATCGCGCGCCTTCATCCCGGCGGGAAGAGCGATCGTCTCGTCGCATTCGTACGTTTGCGTGTTCCAGATGAAGAGCGGAAGCTCGCGCCTCTCGAGGTCGATGACCGAGGCGGCCGTGAGCAGCGGTGTCCGGCCGAATCCGAGCTTCCACGCGGGAGAAGCGAAATCGAGCGTGCCTCCCGCGGCGACGGCGTAGCGCGGCACGCGGTATGTCACGTCCAGCGCAAATTGCTTCTTGAAATCGAGCGGATCGCCGATCGCGAACTTCGTCACTTCCGCCTCGGGCGAGATCGCGGCGAGCCATCCCTCGACATAGGCGCGCAGGTCGTCGCGCTTGTGCGTGCCGAGCCAGCGGCGCATCCGCTGNNTCGGGCGGGGAGTAGGGCGTTATCATGAGCCCTTCCCCCTCGGGAGTCCCGATCACGTAGTTCTGCTCCTGCTCCGCCGAGCTCCAGAGCTCGGTCGAATAGGGCACCCACGTGGGATCGAGCATCGTGAAGGTGCCGTCCTTGTGGCGCCACGCGACCACCGAGTGGTTGAACTGATCGGCCGGCACCTCCTCGACGCGCGAACCGGCCATCGTGAGCGCCGGCCAGACGTCGTAGCCCGCGGTCCGCATGAGCGTGATGAGCATCCCCGCCTTGTCCTTGCAAACGCCGCAGCGGTCGGCGTAGCTCATCGTGCCCGGGTGGTGCGTGTAGCCTTCGCCCTTTCCCATCGAGACGCCCGAGTAGCGGATCTCCTGGGCGGACCAGTGCTGGAGCTCCGTCACTTTTTCGACGTCGGTCTTCAACCCCGCCGTGAGATCTTTCACGAGCTTCTTGATCTCGGCGTTGTCGTTGTATATGGTGTCGTGGATCGCGGCGAACCATCGCGATTTCTCGTGCCACGACGAGAGCGTGGCGAGCACGAGCTTGGGAACGACGTCGGGCGCCTCGGCGCTCCGCGGCTCCTCCGCGAGCGCAGGGACGTCCTCGATCCACCACGAGTAATGCGTCCCCTTGTCGTCGAAGCTCTGCTCCGAATAGAGGGAGCCGTTGTACACGCGGTACCGGACCGGCTTGTCCTTCGGCATGTGAAGATCGTAGCGCTTCGACTTTATCGGATACGTCTCCTGGAAATAGACGACGTCGTAGAAGTGGCCCCGCATCGGGGGAATGTAGCGCTCGTCGTCGCCGGCGGTCGTCTCGCCCGCGGCGGGCGCGGCGGCGCCGGAAACGCCCCCGCCACCCCCCTCCCCTTCCGCAAGGTACGCGATCTCGAAGCCCTTCTTGTACGTCTTCACCTCGACCGCGTCGCCGGGAGCGAGCCGGGGAAGCTGCGCCGCCTTCATGCGCGCGCCCCAGTAGATCATCGAGGCGGGGGCGAAGAGATCCCTGACGCCCGCGAGATCGACGTTCTCGACGGCGCCCCCCTTCCTGAATATCCTGATGCCTTCGACGGCGATGAAATTGGAGGCGGGATCGTAATCGAAACGGAGCGCCGCCTTCGCGAGAGCGCCCTGGTCCGTGAGGATCTTTGTCAGGGTGTGGCGGCGATAGTGGGCGAGCCCCGTCTCCTCGACCGTGACGTCGATCTTCTCGAATACGGCGACGAACCCCGCGTCGGGATAGTCCTTCGCCTCCCCCGCCTTCGCGACGAGCGCGCGGGTTTCGTCGTCCGTCTGCGCGAAAGCGCCCGCGGCGAGAATCGCGAGCAGCGACGCGATCGCAAAGATCGTCAGCGCATGATTCAAACGGTTGGACATTCCTCGTTGCCTCCTTCTTACCAGTACCCGATTGCCGTATAGCCGACCCAATGGCGCAGCGTCGCGACGGCCGTGACCCCGAGCCCCGTGTGCGCGAGCGGAAGCCTCGACGGCCTGAGACTCGTGCCGTAAACGAGCAAGAAACCCTCGGGCGCCCTTCCACCGCCCCGTTCGGCGAGGCGATCGAGAACGCCGAGCCCGAAGGGTATCGAGTAGACCCCGCACCACGTTATCTTGTACGGCTGCTGAAAATCTCCGCTCTCCACCTTCTCCCTGAAAATGCCGATCCTGTCGCTCGAAAGCGTCCCCGCGAGAGACGATTGAATGACATCACGATCCTGCGCGACACCCTTTTCGTAACCGTCCTCGCCTGAGCCGAAGGGGGCGTAGTTGCGCCCTCCCCATTCCTCGTCGCCGTAGTGGACACAGTCGGCGGAGACGAGAATCGCGACGTCCTTTCCCAACCTCCAGCCGCGGGCCTTCATGATGCCCGAGATCGCCGCGGCGAGCGCATCGGCCGCCGCGTCGAAAGTGCCGCCGTTCAGCCGCGTCACGAGGATCGGCACGATCTCGACATCCGGCACGTAATGCTGGAGAATCGGAACGAACCCCTCGAGCGAGTGCTCCTCGGAGTGAATCGTGTCGTTCACGAGAACGAGGCCGGCCGGAAGGGCCGCGACGATATCCTCCCGCATCGGGGAGACGGGGCAATTCCCGTAGGCGCTCTTCCACGCGGAGAAACCGTCGAATATGAGCTTGTCCTGGATGCCGCGGCGGCGCGCCGTGTGCGAGACGCCGAAGAGGATCACGCGGGGCGCCCTGACCTCGCGCATGACGTGGACGTAGCCGCGCCC
>JAFNGP010000078.1 GCA_017885175.1 bacterium | reverse complement strand
GTGCTGCTGCACGAGCTGCACGAGCGCAATCGCATGGGGGAAGGATTGCCCTACAGCAAGGCGCACGCCGAATCCAGCCGCCTGGAATTTCGATGCCGCCACCATCCCGATGAGCTTCATGACGCGCTGGCGAGCGAGGGATGGGCATGATTGCGGTACGATCGGCATCGCTCGCATGCCTTTTCATTGTCCTGGCCTTTGCCGCCGCCGGCCGGGCTCAAGATACCGGAGAGAAGCGGCCGGGCCCCGGACCGGTCAGCTGGCTGGAGAAGATCAGTCTCTCGGGCATACTGAACGCCGAGGGGCGCTGGCAGCGTTATGGCGGCGTTCCGGGTGAAGATTCCAAGGCTACATCGGATCTATACGTCCGCCAGTTCAGCCTCGGCATAGAGGCCCGGCTGCTGCAAGGCACGAGCGCCACGGTGGTGCTGAACTCCGAGTGGATCGGCGACGATCTCAACCAGGGCGACGGCAAAGTCGCAATCGACGAGATCCACTTTGATATGGAAAGCTGGATGCGTGTCATGGTCGGACGGCAGACGCAGCCGTTCGGCCAGTTTGCGGGCGACCTCGTGACCGATCCGATGACGCAGGATGCGTACGAAACAAAGGAAGTGGGCGCCACGCTGGGCATCAAGGGGCCCTGGGCCGGGGATCTCTCGTTGACGATCTACAAAGGCATGGAGCAAATGGACCAGCTGTTTCAGTCGGGCCTTTTCGACACGGCGAAGATCCGGCGGCAGTCGCCGGCGCCTCGCAACGTCGATTCGTTTATCGGCTCCGCGCAGATGGCTCCCTGGGCGAATCATCTGACGGTCTTCGGGGCGTGGCTCAGCGAGCCCGGGAACGGGACGAGGAACACTTCCGCGGATGCCGGGTTCACCTTCATCCCGCCGCGGCTCTCGGGTCTGGCGGTGGATCTGGAGTACGTTCACGCGCTGAGCCGGGAGCTGTACGCCGGTCAGGAGCGGCGGTACCGCGAGGGCGTCCTCTCCGCGTCCGCGTCGTACGCGTTCGTGATCAAGGAGCGGCAGGTGCTGGGACACCGGAACTACGCGGGCCGCCGATCCAGCCGCAGCGCCCATCCCTTCGTGGCGTCGGCGAGGTACGAGTCGTTCGACGATGACGGACTGGCGGCCGTCGCGGGCTCATGGTCCATGAAGAACAGGGCCAGTATCGGTTCCCGCTACGCGTTTCGAAACGACGGAAGGGTGCTCGCCTTCGTGCAGGCGGAGCTGCGGCGTTCCTGCCTCCGCGGATCGGGTGCGGCGCACAATCAAAACAGCGAAGCCTACATCCGGGTCGGCATGGATTTTTAGCCCGAGAGGATTATCGATAATCCGCTGCGGAAAGGCGAGACGATGAGCGCGGAGTTCTCCAACGTCTACGACGACCATGCGCGCTCCGAGGCGTACGCGAAGCTCGAGTTTCCCGGGACCTATTACCTTGCGTTCCGGGACCTGCCGGCGATCATCGGCGAGCACGTCCGCGGCAGGAAGGCCGTCGACTTCGGATGCGGCACGGGGCGCTCGACGCGGTTTCTCGGCGAGCTCGGTTTCGACGTCGTGGGTCTCGATATCTCGGAACCCATGCTCGTGCGCGCCCGGGAGCGCGATCCCCGGGGAGAGTATCGTCTCGTGCCGGACGGCGCCCTCGGCGGGCTCGAAGCGGACGCCTACGATCTCGTTCTGTCCGCGTTCACGTTCGACAATATTCCAACGCGGGAAAAGAAGGTCGCGCTCTTTCGGTCGCTGAAACGCTGCCTGAGGCCCGGCGGGCGGATCGTGAACCTCGTGTCGTCCCCGGATATCTACATCAACGAGTGGGCTTCGTTCTCCACGAAGGATTATCCCGGGAACCGTGACGCGCGATGCGGCGACAAGGTGCTGATCGTGATGCTCGACGTCGAGGACAAACGCCCCGTGGAGGATATCCTCTGGACGGACGAGGGATACCGCGACGTGTACGAGCGCGCGGGTCTCGCGCCGCTCGAGACCTACAAGCCCCTGGCGAAAGAGACCGAAGGGTATGAGTGGGTGAAGGAAACCGTAATAACTCCCTGGGTGATCTACGTTCTGGGACGATCGAAGGAGATCGGGAAACAAGGAGGCGATTGAGAATGTCGGACGAATCGAAAGGCCGTTGCAGATCGACCGATTTCGGCGCGCTTGTCGGCCCCTTCTGGGGCATGGGCTGGCTCTTCACGATAGGTTTTCTCGGTCTGTCTTTCTGGAAGGCCGTTATGGCCATCGTGCTCTGGCCTTACTATCTGGGAGTCTTTTTCGGAAAATGAGGATGAGATATGGCTGACAAGAAACCCCGCGTCGATGAGTTCGAGGTGAGCGGCGACAAGGTCGTCGAAACGGTCAAGCGCCTCGTGCACGAGGGGAACATCCGGCGCATCACGATCAAGGGCGAGGACGGAAAGACCTTGATCGAGATTCCGTTGACCTTTGGAGTGGTCGGAGCCGTGCTGCTGCCGGTGTGGGCAGCGATCGGCGCGCTCGCCGCGTTGGTCGCGCGCTGCACGATCGTCGTGGAAAAGAACGCGGAATGATCCGGGTGAACCGCGGCATCGCTATAGAGGACTCGGAGATCTCTCTGGAATTCATCCGGTCCTCCGGTCCGGGCGGCCAGAACGTGAACAAGGTCGCGACGGCCGTTCGATTGACGTTCGACGTTCGCCGATCCCCGTCTCTTCCCGCCGACGTTCGAGAGAGATTGCTGCTTCTCGCCGGCAAGCGGGCAGGCGCGAATGGCGTGCTCGCCATCGTCGCGCGGCGGCACCGGACGCAGGAAGCGAACCGCCGCGACGCCGTCGAGCGACTCGTCGAGCTCGTGCGGCGGGCCGCGGAGAAGCCGAGGGAGCGGCGCGACACGAAACCGACGGCGGCGTCGAAGCGACGGCGCCTCGAATCGAAGCGGCGGCGCGCGAAAATGAAGGCAGGGCGCCGGGCGGAGCCGGGGACGGAAGACGCGTGAAGATGAAATATCGACGTCGCTTTTCCGGTGGCGGGTCCCGGATTGCGGAGTATCTTGGTGTAGATAGCCGAATGACGGCGACACGACGCGATCGCGGGAGGAATTGATCATGAAATCGATGCCCGATCATGCCGAGATGGAAAAGGCGTTCAGAGGACGCGACGGCTCCTACGACGGATTGTTCTACGTCGGGGTCAGAACGACCGGCGTCTTCTGCCGGCCGGTGTGCCCCGCGCGGAAACCGCTTCCCGAAAACGTCGAGTTCTTTCCCACGCCGAAGGAAGCCCTCTTCGCCGGATACCGGCCGTGCAAGCGCTGCGAGCCGCTCAAGGCGGGCGGCGAGCTCCCCGCCTGGGCCGCCGGGCTGCTCGATCGCGTCGAAAGCGACCCGTCGGTCAGGATCAAGGAAGCCGATCTCCGGGAGGCGGGCATCGAGCCGGCGAAGGCGCGACGCTTCTTCCTGAACAAATTCGGCATGACCTTCCAGGCGTACTGCCGCGCGCGCCGGCTCGGGCGGGCGTTCGACGAGATCAGGAACGGCAAGCGGCTCGACGACGTCATCCTCGGCCATGGATACGAGTCGCACAGCGGCTTTCGCGACGCCTTTCTCAATCGCTTCGGGAAGCCGCCCGGCAAGATGAGAGGCGAGGATTTTATCCGTATCGCGTGGATGGAGACGCCGCTCGGCCCCATGGCCGCGGGCGCGTCGGCGAAGAAGGTATGTTTTCTCGAATTCACCGACCGGAGGATGCTGGAAGCCCAGTTCGAAGCGCTGTCGCGCAGGTTCCGTCTTCCCATCGTGCCGGGAGAGAACGAGATTGTCGAGAGATTGCGGAGCGAGCTCGATCGCTATTTCTCGGGCGCGTTGAAGCGGTTTACCGTGCCGCTCGAGTACCCGGGCACCGAATTTCAGGCGCGGGTCTGGAAGGCGCTGCTCGGCATTCCGTACGGAAAGACGCGGAGCTACGAAGACGTCGCGCGCGCGATCGACAATCCCGGGGCGGTGCGCGCGGTCGGGCACGCAAACGGGCTGAACCGGATCGCCATACTCATACCGTGCCATCGAGTGGTCAACAAGAGCGGCGAGCTCGGCGGATACGGCGGCGGTTTGTGGCGGAAGCGGCGGCTCCTCGATCTCGAGCGGGGGGAGGCTTTCCGGTGAGCCGCATGGCCGATTTCCGCCGGTCGCTCGTAGTGCGAATCGGTTTCGAGCGACTCGTCGAGGTCTTCCTCGTCTCGGCGGCGGTCTCCGTTCTGTGCATCCGGGCCGTTCTCTCCGCCACGGGCTACCCGCAGCTCGGCGGGGGCGGTCTCCACGTCGCCCACGTGTTGTTCGGCGGGATCGGCATGGCCGCCGCTCTCGTGCTCATGATGGTGTCGCTCACCGAACCGGCGATCTATCTCGCGGCGGTGATCGGCGGCGTCGGTTTCGGCGCGTTCATCGACGAGATCGGAAAATTCCTCACGAGCGACAACGACTACTTCTACCGGCCCGCCGTAGCGGTCATGTACATGACCTTCATCGCCATATATATTGCCGCCCGCTCGATCGAGCGCCGCGCCCGGCCTTCGCAGGCGGCGTACCTCGCGAACGCCCTTGATCTCGCCAAGGAGGCGGCGGCGGGAAACCTGGACGAGGAGGAGGCCCGGCGGGCGCGGGAATACCTGGCTCGCTGCGATCGGAACGATCCCGTCGTCGCTTCGGTCGGGACGATNNCAAGAACCGCGTGCGGTCGCTTTATCGCGACCTCCTGCGTCGGCGCTGGTTCTCGAAGCTTGTCGTGTCCGCGTTCGTCGCGACCGGTTTCGTAGCGCTCGTGCAGGGGATCGTCGTTCTCGCCGGCAAGCGCAGGAGCGAGCTCTCGTTCGCGGGCTGGGGGGAGCTCGTCTCCGACCTCGCGGTCGGCGTCTTCGTCGTTCTCGGACTGATACGTATCCGGCGGTCGCGGCTCGCCGCTTATCGCATGTTCGCCCGCGCCGTACTCGTCAGCATATTTCTCGCCCAGCCGTTCGCCTTCTACCGCATACAGTTCTGGGCGATCGCCGGGCTCGCCGCCGCGGTTCTTTTCTGGGGCATCCTGCAGTACATGATCGGGGAGGAGGAAGCGCTCCCATGAACCACGAAAACGCCGCACGTCGGGACGCGCCCGTCGGGCGATGGATCTGGGCGCTCCCCGTTGCGTATGCGCTCCACGTGATAGAGGAGGCGTACGGGGGGCGGGGCCTCGTTGAATGGATGATCGAACGGGGCGGTCTCCGGCTCTCGATGGCGGGATTCCTCGGCGTGAACCTCGTCGGCTGCGCGATCCTCGCGGTCGCCGCAGGGGGCGCGCGGAGACGGCCGTCGTGGCGCTGGGCGCTCGCGAGCGCCGGAACCATTCTCCTCGTGAACGGCGTCTGTCACGTTGCGGCGAGCGTGGCGACGCGGTACTATGTTCCGGGCGTGTGGACGGGGCTCGCGTTCTACATTCCGCTCGGCGCGGTTCTTCTGTTCCGCGCGCGGCGCC
Organism: bacterium; assembly: GCA_017885175.1. Classification (GTDB taxonomy): domain Bacteria; phylum Krumholzibacteriota; class Krumholzibacteriia; order Krumholzibacteriales; family Krumholzibacteriaceae; genus SSS58A. The sequence continues at coordinate 5,417 of JAFNGP010000078.1, read as the reverse complement.
TCGTGAGGCCGGGGGTCTTCCGGGCGGCGGTTGCCGTCGGGTTCGTGATTCACGCGGCCGTGTTGTGGGTCGTGTTCGGCGCGCCCGGGCTGTGACCGCGGCAGCGCCCGCCGTTGCGGCGGCGCTATAAAGGAAACGCAAAATGAAAACGTACAGGAAGCTTGAGGCGATGTTCGCGAAGCACGGTTTCGATGATTTCAAATTGATCGAGCCGGGGAAGATCGTCATCGCGCAATGGGTGCGCATGAAGTGCGCCTTCGGTTGCTCCTCGTACGGCAGGAACGCCTGCTGTCCTCCCAACGTTCCGTCCGTTCCGGAGTGCCGGGAGTTCTTCGGCGAGTACCGCGCCGCCGCGATATTCCATTTCGAGAAGAAGGCGAAGAAGCCCGAAGAGCGAAGGCCCTGGGCGGCCAGGATCAACGGCTCCCTTCTCAAGCTCGAACGCGAGGTGTTCCTCTCGGGCTATCCGAAGGCCTTCCTTCTTTTCATGGACTCCTGCCACCTCTGCGGCGACTGCGCGCTCGTGAGAGCGGAATGCAAACAGGCGAAATCGGCGCGGCCCGCGCCCGAGGCGTTGGCCGTGGACGTGTTCTCGACGGCCAGGCAGTGCGGCTACCCGATCGAGGTTCTGCCCGATTATTCCAGGGCGATGAACCGGTACGCCTTCTTGCTGATCGAGTGAATGGGGAAAGGGCTCGCCTACCAGAGAACCCCTATCTCGAGTCCGAATTGCAGGAACCGCGGACCGCGCTCCCTGTCCTGGTATTCGAGACTCGGGGAAACCTTCAGCGCCGGCCGGGGATAATAGTCGCAACCGGCTCCGACGGTATTCGCGTACAAGTTGCCGGTCCTCTCGACGAGCTCCAGGCGATACGATTCGTTCCCGACGGCGCCGTAGACGAAGGCTCTCGATCGCTCGCCGACGAACCAGATAATCTTCAGGAGCCCGCCCGCGTCCGCCGATCGTTTTGCGACTCCGAAATCGTTCGTCGACAAGGCGACTCGCGATATGACGGCGCAGTTGCATCGCGGCGGATAGTATTCGCCCGCGAGCGATATCCCGGACAGAGTGGAGTTCCGGTACATCGAATGGTTGACCCGGCCGTAGACGACGAGGGATCTCGCCGCCACCTTCCCGATCTCTATCCACGCGGCCGCGGTCGGATACATCTCCGCGCCGGGCGAAACGGATATCTCCGCCGCGCAATTCCAGGTGCGGGCGAATTTGACGGACCCTCCGCCGAGCAGCTTGGTCTCCTGTCTCTCGAAGCGGGCGAGGTAGTCCCCCTGCAGGTAGACGAGCGAGCGTCCGTCCGGACGATAGCGGATTCCCGCGTACGCGTTCCGGCCGTTCCCGCGCGCTCCCATGTCGAGGAAATAGCAGCCGGAGTAGGATTCGCGCGGGCGAACGACCGGCTCGGCCGCCGACGCGCGGAAGAGCGCGCCGAGCGCGATCGAGATCGTCGCGGCGCAAACGACAACCTTTTCCGCGATGCTACGTGGCCGCGTTGACATATGCGCCCCCGTCCTGCGTTTCGAACCCTTTTCTTTCGAACTTGTCCCAGCCGTGCTTTCCCCTGAAGTAGTCGACGGTGCCGCGGATTCTCCACCATACGGTCAGCTGCCGGTATCCGAAGTTTTCCAGAACCGCGTACAGAAGCAGAATCGCCAGGTCCTTCGGCTTCTCGAAATAGAGGAGTGACGACCCGGAGACGTCGGTCTCGGAAGTCCTCACGGGCCACGCGGCGACGATCACCGCGCCGACCGAGAGAAAGACTCCGTAGAGAACGGAGAAGGCGAAAAAGAGGATGCAGTACGTGAAGTTGAAATCATCGAGGAAGAACAGCACGGGCAGACAGAGATATCCGAGAAACTCGATCGGAGCGCCGAGGAGCTCGAAAATGACGTAGTACGGAAACGAGAAAAGACCGACGACGCCGTAGGTCTTGTTGAAGAACATTTTGCGGTGATACCGCAGTGTTTCGATGAGTCCCCGCTGCCAGCGATTGCGCTGTTTCGAAAGACTCGAGAGCGTTTCGGGCACTTCCGTCCAGCAGAGCGGGTGCGGCGCGAATGCGATCTTCTTGGAGAGCTTCTTCTCGCGGATGTATCTCTGCAGGCGAACGGTCAGCTCGATGTCCTCGCATACCGTTCCTTCCTTCACCCCGCCGAACTCGCGGACGATCTTCGACTCGAGAAACTGCGTAAGGTATCCGCCGATCTTCTGAATGAATTCCTTCTGGAAGATGCCGAACGCGCCGGATATCAGGATGAGCGCGTTGTACTTCGTGAACGCGATTCTCCCGACGGCGAACGACCTGATGTATTCCACGACCTGGAATCGGGCGAGACTGCTTTTCGGCATTCCTCTCTCGACGACCCTGGAGCCCTGCAGCTTGCATCCGTTGATAATGGCGATCTGGCCGCCGATGCCGACGATATCGGGGTTCTGGAGCACCGCCCGAAACGTCTGGAGAAGCGCCGTTTCGTCGAGGATCGAATCCGCGTCGATGGACAGGAAATAGGGACAGCGGGAGGCGTTGATGCCCGCGTTAACCGAATCGGCGCGCCCTCCGTTATCCTTGTCGATCACGATGAACCGCGATATATGCGCGGGAAGCGCGCCCTTCGCCTCGTAGAAGCCTTTCGCGGGCTGCGTCGCGATGCGATCGAGATAGTCGATGTCGATCCGCCGCATGTCGAAGGTCTTTTTGAGAACCTCGAGGGTCGCGTCGGTGGAGCCGTCGTTCACGACGATCACTTCGAGCATGGGAAAATCGAGGTTCAGGAACGTTCTCACGGAATCGGCGATGATCTTCTCTTCGTTGAACGCGGGGACGATGATCGAGAGAGGGGGCGTCAGGGGAGATGCCAGGGCGACGTCGAGGTCCTCGAATCCCTTGCAGATCGTTCTGCGGCGGATATCGCGGAACGAAACGAAGAGGAAGAACAGGTTGAGCGAGTTATAGACGAGGAAATAGAGAATGAAGAAGATTTCGAGGATTCGATAGATGATTTCGAAATGTGCCATAGTTATCGTCCGGCGTACGTCTGCGCTTCTTCCCTGATTTCGACCGAAGGATCCTTGAGGGCGAGCTCCGCCAGCGAGGCGGCGCTGCCGGGGTCGGCGAGCTCGAGCACGCGCAGCGCGTGAAGTCTCCTTTTCTTGTCGGGAGATTTGTGAAAGGCGTGCCGCATCTCTTCCTCGGGACAAAGCTCGGCGACGATGCTCCGGGCGATCGGATCGCCGTGAACCGATCTGTCGTAGGAGGCGCCCGCGGCAAAGAGGAGGCCTTTCACGCAGGAGCCGAGATCGGGGATCGACGCGACTTTTTCCCCGAGTGCGGCGAGAGCTCTTCTTTCGTCGATCCGCGCGAGGCCGAGCGCGGCCCTTCGCCGGACGAATTCGTCGATGTCTTCGACGGCTCTTGCGCACAGATCGTATGCCGCCGCGCCGCCGATCGCGGCGATGGCGTTGACCGTCGCGGCCCTGACCCGTTCGCTTGGATCGTAGATGAGCTTCTCGAAATGAACGAGAAGCGTCTTGCGCTTGAATTTTGCGAGCGCCCCGACGGCCGCGGCCCGAACCTCGGGATCGTCGTCTTCCATGAGATTGACGAGAAATCTCATGGCGCCGCGCCTCCTTGTTTTGCCCATGAGCCAGGTCATGCCCAGCTTTCGGGTCTTCGTTTCGGGGATACTCTTGAGGAGCTCGCCGAATTTCTCCGGACTGTCGGCCAGGATAGCGGAGAGGGACGTCGTCACCACTTCCCGGAATTTCCTGTCCGAGGTGTCGAGCACGTGGAAGAGGGCTTCGAGAGCCTGGGGTGTGCTGCGGCCTCCGAGAATTTCGGCTGCTCGTGTCCGGACGGCGGGCGACGGATCGACGAGCATCGAAGAAACGGCCGATATCGTTTCGTCTTCCCTCCCGGTCATGGAAACGATCTCCATCGCCCGGACGCGCAATTCCGCGAGAGGGTCGCGTTTCATGATTCCCAGGAGCGATGTGAGGAATTCCCCTGTCGGGAGCAGCGCGAGGATCTCTATCGCCTTGAGCCGCACCTGCGGATCGTGCGATTTCTTGATCTTCCCGATGAGCTCCAGGGTGAAGTCCCGTTCGTTTTCGGCGAGAATGAACGCCACTTCGAGGTTGTTCGATCGTACGGCGTTGCGGTCGATGAGCTCCAGGACCGAAGCGAATCGGGAGTCGTTCCGCGCGGCATGGATGGCGGTCTTTATCTGCGCCAGGCTCCAGCGGGCCCGGATGGTCTCGAGGAACGAAGCGTCGTCGAACGCGGCGAGACTGATGAGGGCGCCGGCGCCGACCTTTATGGACGAGTCGTTCAGCATTCGGCTCGCCCGCGGCGCGAACTCCTTCAGCCCGGCTGCGCCGAGCGCGAGCGCCAGCGCCGTGCGCACGTCCTCGTCGGGATCGGTCGCGAGTGCCAGCGCGGCTTCGATGAGCTCGCGCCGGGGGTCCGCCGCGATGCGCGCGAGCGCGGCTATCCTCACCTGCGCGGCGGGGTCGGAAAGGCCTTTCTCGAGCGTGCCTTCGTTCCCTTCCGTTCCGAAACGCGCGAGCGCGGTGAGGGCTTTTTCCCTAATGGACGGATCGGCGCTGCCGGCGAAGCGGGCGATGAAATCATGAGCTTCCTTCTCTTTGATGCGCGAGGCTATCTCGATGAGGGCGCCGAGCGCCTCCGGACGAAGCCCGGCGATGGCGGCCGATCCGGCGAGAATTCGCATGCCGGTTGCGGGCACCGCTTCGAAATACGCGAGGATCTCCTTGATGAGCGAGGGCGAGCCGTGGGGCACGAGGCGCACGATATCCGCGGCCCGGCGCGCGTCGAGCGAGCGGGCGAAATATCTTATCGTTTCGCCCTGCACCTCTTCGGACGAGTCGGTGAGGAGGGCGGCGGCCGTTTCTTCGTTCAGCGGGAGGTCGAGCTCCCGCATGACTCGTATCGCGGTTTGTTTGACCCGGGACGTAGGGGCGATGAGGAGCCGCGCGATCTTCTCGCGGTGCCGCGCGCGCTTCAGCTGCAGGAGGGCTTCGAGGGCCGCTTCCCGCGCGAGCGGACTTGGATCGTCGAGAATGAGCGCGATATCGTCGGTGATATCGAACGCCTAGAGTCGCCCGAGGGCGTCGACGGTGGCCTTCCGCACCCAGGTCTCTTCGTCCCGGAGATGCCCGACGAGATGCGGGATCGCCTCCTTCGCGCCGACTCTGCCGAGGCTCTCGATGATCCGCGCCCTGAGAGACCATTCGGAAGTCTCGTGGAGCAGCTCGAGCAGCGGCCCCGCGGCTTCCGCCACGCGCGCCTCTCCGAGAATGCGGACGATTCGTTTCTTGAGGGCCTTGTCCGCCGTCCTGAGCTTCTGGTTCATGCTTTCGATGATGCCGGCTTCGGCGACGA
>JAFNGP010000077.1 GCA_017885175.1 bacterium | reverse complement strand
GAGGACCATTCTCTTGCGTTCGATCGCCCTCGGGCGATAGTACTTCGCCGGAACCCGGGGCGTGTCGGGTCTCAGATCGACGCGTTCTCGCGAAATCCTGACCGGAGCGATCTGCCGCCGCGTGATCGTCTCTATGTGGCGGATGCCGGGCGCCTGTCTGATCCATGCGCCGTGCCTGATCTTCTCGCCGTGAAACGGCGCGCCGATCCTGTGATGCCCGACGTATTCGTTGGTGAAATTATTGATGTCGATAACCATCCAGATGTTGACGCCGCGGCGATCCCACGGGTCCGGCCAGTAGTAGTTCGGCGGAGGGATGGGCGCCCACGCGCAGTAATCCCCGTAGGTGTACCACTCGACTCTTGCCGGCGACCATATCCGGCCGGGCAACCAGAACCATCCGATATCGGGGCGGCTATACCAGTAGCCGTAATGGTAGACCAGCCACCCGAACGGCTCGTACGAGACCCACGCCCAGCCGTCGTTCGTCCAGCTCCAATGGCCGTGGAAGAACGGCTCCCACTCCTCGACGACGTATGGACGCCATATCATGCCGAACGGCGGAATTTCCAGCCACTCGCCGTATTCCGACAGATACTCGTAGTCGCCGGCGCCGATATCGAGGCCGTAGGACGCGCGGTGCACTGCGAAGGCGCTGCGGGGGCAGCCGAAAGCCGCGAGCGCCAGAATTGCGAAGAGCATGACAATTACGCTCTTCGGCAGCCGATTCGTTCGAGAGCGGAACATACGCTCCCTCCATTTCTACAGGGGACCTATCTTCCTTTCTCCCCGCGCGGCTCGTTATCCGTCAGCTCTTCGTCGCCCGCTCGAGCCGTTTCATGACCCCGAACATGAACGTCGCCGAAAGCACGCAGCAGGTTACAAGAACCATCCACGTTCCCCACACGGGGAGCTTGGTCCAGAGAAATCCGATGATCGCGAGCAGGTAGTTGCCGATGGCCGTGGCGGCGAACCAGCCTCCCTGCATGAGCCCCTTGTACTGGGGCGGCGCCACCTTCGACACGAAGGAGATCCCCATCGGGCTCAGGAAGAGCTCCGCGATGGTCAGGATGAAATAGGTCGAGATCAGCCAGTACGGAGAGACGAGCTGATCCGTCGGGGCCACGGTCCCGCCGAGCGCCTTCGGGCTCGAGAGCCCGATCGATCCCACGACGAGGACGAGGAATCCGACCGCCGTGATGAGCATGCCGAATCCGATCTTGCGCGGGGCGGAAGGTTCCTTGCCTCTGCCGTTCAGGGCGCTGAAGATGGAGACGACGAGGGGCGTGAGCGCCACGATAAAGAACGGATTGAAGTGCTGAAACTTCTGCGGCGTGAAGGGATTCGTCGCGCCATATGAATTGAACCGGTAGTACGCGAGTATGGCGAAGAGCGCGAATCCGACAGCGCCGAGCCCCCGCACGAGCGACGAGCTTCCTTTCCTCAGCGCGAAGAAAGCGCCGACGACCGCGAGGAAGATCGGGAGCAGCCCGAAGAGATCGAACCAGAGGTTCGTCATCTTGCCGACGCTCGGCTGCGTGTAGTCCCGCGCGAAGTAGGTCATCGTGACGCCGTTCTGATGGAACGACATCCAGAAAAAGACAACNNTCTGATGGAACGACATCCAGAAGAATACGACGACGAAATAGACGAGGGCGAGCGCGATGAGCCGCTCCTTCGTTTGCTCCGGCGTCAGGGTCTCGACGTGCGACGGGGCGGCGGTGCCCTTCGCGGCGCCGGCCTTGCCGCTCACCATATAGTCCGCGTGTCCGTAGTATTTCTTGAAGCCCCAGAAGATGATCATCGAGACGATGAGGCTCACGCACGCCACGCCGAATCCGTAGTGGTACGATTTGCTGAGGACGTTGATGTAGTTCGTGGAGAACGCGCCGAGCGTTTCCATCGTGATGCCGGGATCCTGCGCCTGGGCGATCCCGAGGTACTGACTCGCGTCCGCGAGCGTGCCCTTGAGATACTGGTTCGCGAGCGCCGGGATCCGGTTATCGTAGAAGTAGTGCGCCTTCGAGAGTATCCAGTTGTTGATCTTTTCGGCGGCCGTCGGAGCGAACATCGCGCCGATATTGATCCCCATATAGAAGATGCTGAACGCGCGGTCGCGGCTCGCGCTGAACTTCGGATCGTCGTAGAGCTTCCCGACGAGGGCCTGGAGGTTCCCCTTGAAGAATCCGGTGCCGAGCGCGATCGTCGCGAGCGCGACGACGATGAGGGGGAAGCCCGTGTTCATCGCCGTCGGTATGGCCAGCAGCATGTAGCCGACGAACATGACCACGAGCCCGAGGCCGATCGTTTTACCGTAGCCGAGGACACGGTCGGCCAGGAGGCCCCCCACGAGCGGGAAGAAATAGACGCAGAACATGAAGATGCCGTAGACCTGGCTCGCCTTCGCGGCGCTCAGACCGTACTTCGCCTGAAGGAAGAGCATGAAGATGGCCAGCATGGTGTAGAAGCCGAACCGCTCACCCATGTTGGCGAAGAACGCGACGAACAGACCTTTCGGATGCCCTTGCAACATACCGAATCCTTTCTCCAAAGATTCCCGAATATCGCCAAGGGGGATAGTAGGCGAGGCGGTGTGCCGGGGCAAGATGAATTTCGAGGATACCTATCGGTTGTTTCTCGTTGGAAAACGCATGCTTCGCAGGACTCTTCCGTGACGGTGGTCCTACTGAAATCGTACGAATTTCCCGTTCTAAGCCCGGGCATGGAAAATGCAGAATCCGACCGGATACTCATTGTACATTCTCATTCGTTTATCTCCAGCGATGGAGCTTCGTCGCCGGGGGAGGACATGCATGAAGGGAATCATCTTCAACTTGCTCGAGGAATTCCTGAACGAGAATCTCGGGGAGGAGAGATTCGAAGAGCTGATCGAGGGCTGCTCCCTGAAAACCCGCGAGCCGTTCGTCGGGCCGGGATCGTATCCCGACGAGGATCTTCTCGCCATCGTCGACCGGACGGTCGAAGTCACGGGGATGACCAAACCCGAGGCCCTGCGGGCCTTCGGGAAATTCTGCATCTGGAAGCTCGCCGAGAAGTATCCCCCCTTTTTCGACAGGCACGATGACGCGAAGTCGTTCCTCAAAACGCTGAACGCGATGCACTGTCTTGAAGTGAAGAAGCTCTATGCGGACGCGAAGCCGCCCGAGTTCGTCATGCAGCGCCGATGCATGCTGGAAGGCGGCTCGTCGTGCGAATTCGAGCTCGAGTTCGCGCCCGCGGGGGTTGTTGTGAAATGAACGCCGAGGAGCTGCAGCGAAAAAAGATCGCGAAGACGGAGAAGAAAGTATCGATTCTCGAGAACATGATCGAGGAGAAGACCCGTAGTCTCTATCTCGCGGATCAGGAGCTCAAGCGGCGGAACTCGTTCCTCGCTTCGGTCATCGACATCCTCCCGAACAGCTTCATCGTAATCGACGCAGTCGATCACCGAATCCTACTCAAGAACGCCGTCGCCCACCGCGGCCCTCTGCCGGAGGGAACGAAATGCCACTCGCTGATCCGCGGTATGGATCGTCCCTGCGAAGATCCGTCGTTCCCCTGCCCTATCGAGCTCGTGAAGAAAGAGGGGAAGGCCCTCCTAATCGAACATACGATCGGCGATGCTGCGGGGAATTCGAGGAATTTCAAAGAGCACTACTGCCCCATCTTCGACGACGCGGGAAACGTCGTGCAGATGATTCGATACGCGATCGACATCACCGAGGAGAAACGGGCGAAGAAGGCCCTCACCGAGAGCGAGACCCGAGTGGTGGCGATACTCGACGCGCAGCCGACGGGTATCATGATCTTCGACGCGGAAACGCACCTGATCACCGACGTCAATCCCAAGGTGTGCGAATTGATCGGCGAGCCGAAGGAACGGATTGTCGGCGCGGTTTGCGACGGATACTTCCCCGATTGCGGAGCAGACTACCGGATCTGCGCCGTTCCCGGCGAAGCCTCCACGACCTCCTACGAGGCTCTCCTGAGAACCGATGGAACGCGCGTTCCCGTTATCAAGACCATTGTGCCCATCTCTCTCGGGGGTCGAATGCACATGGCCGTGAGCGTCATGGATTTCACGGAGCGCGCAAAGGCGGAGACGCGGATGCGGGAATCGGAGGGGAAGTTCCGGACGATGTTCGAGTCGTCGAACGACGCGGTCATGCTGCTCGACGAAAAGGGGTTCATCGACTGCAACGCCGCCACGCTGAAGATGTTCGGTTGCCAAACCCGCGAAGAGTTCTTCAGCACGAATCCGGCCGACTGGTCTCCACCGACGCAGCCCGACGGATCGGACTCGCGACAGATGGTGATGGAGAGGAACGCGGCGGCCGTCCGCGGCGGACGGGCCTGCTTCGAATGGTCGCACCGCCGCAGAAACGGGGAGGAATTCACGGTCGAGGTGCTGCTCACGCCGATGAGGATCGAAGGGCGAGACATGATTCAATCCACGGTGCGCGATATCACGAGCCGTAAATGGTTGGAGGCCGAGCTCCGCAGGTCCAAAGAAGCAGCCGAAGCGGCCAACGGCGCGAAGAGCGAGTTTCTCGCCCATATGAGCCACGAGATCCGCACCCCCATAAACGGCGTCACCGGGATGACGGAGCTGCTCATGGACACCGCGCTCACGAGCGAGCAGCGCGAGTATGCGGGCGGGATCAGGATGTCGGCCGAGTCGCTTCTTGTCGTCATCAACGACGTTCTGGATTTCGCCAAGATAGAGGCGCAGAAGCTCGAGCTCGATCCGGTCGACTTCAGGCTTCGCGACAGCATCGCCGACGTTCTCGGCACGCTTGCCTTCCGCGCGTCGGAGAAAGGTCTCGAGCTCACGTGCCGCGTCGCGGCCGAAGCGCCCGATGACGTGACGGGGGACCCGGGGCGCCTGCGGCAGATTCTCATCAATCTGATCGGCAACGCCTTCAAGTTCACCGAGCAAGGCGAAGTAAACGTCTCGGTCGACGTCGAGCCTCCCGAAGGGGACGAAGCGCATCTCCACTTCGCCGTCGCGGACACGGGCATCGGAATACCGATCGAGAAGCACGGGAGCGTTTTCGAGGCATTCTCCCAGGGCGACGCGTCCACGTCGCGCACGTATGGCGGTACGGGACTCGGCCTGACGATATCTTCCCAGCTCGTGAAGATGATGGGAGGAAGGATATGGGTCGAGAGCGAGCCGGGCGCGGGGAGCACGTTCCATTTCACCGCGACGTTCGGAGCGCCGAAACGCGGCGCGTCGGAGCGCCCGCCCGCCGGGAACGCGGAGCTCGGAGGAATACGGACTATCGTCGTCGACGACAACGCGTCGAGCAGGCGCAATCTCCGGGAGATGCTTGAAAGCTGGCGGATGGATTGCGAGGCGGCCGAGAGCGGTCTCGAGGCGCTTCGGGCGATCGATGAGGCCGGGCGGGCCGGACGGCCCTTCGCGCTGGCTCTCGTCGACGCCGACATGCCCGGTATGGACGGCATCGACCTCGTCGAGCGCATGAAGGCGAATGGGGACCGCGGCGCGATTCCGATTGTGATGCTGACGCCGGCAGGCCGGCGCGGCGACGCGGCGCGCGGCCGCGAGCTCGGCATCTCGGCGTACCTGACGAAACCGGTCAGGCAGTCCTCCCTTCTGGATGCAATCATGAACACGCTCGGTGTCGCTCCGCATGAGGAGGCGAAGATCCGGGTCTCCGCGGCCCCTCGCCCGCCGCGCGAGCGGCGGAGCTCGCTGAAGATCCTCCTTGCCGAAGACAACCCGGTCAACCAGAAGCTGACCACCCGTATGCTCGAAAAGCACGGCTTCGCGGCGACCGTCGCCGGAAACGGCACGGCGGCCGTCGCCGCCTTCGAGGAAGCGCGCGAGCGCCCCTTCGATCTGATACTGATGGACGTCCAGATGCCCGAGATGGACGGGTTCGAAGCGACCGCCGCAATACGCGAGATCGAGAAGGCCGCGGGAACCCACGTTCACATCATCGCCCTGACGGCGAACGCAATGAAAAGCGACCGCGACCGGTGCCTCGCCGCCGGAATGGACGGATACCTGGCGAAGCCGATCAAGCTCGATACCCTCCTCGCGGCGATCGATGAGGTCGCCGTCATTGCGATCCAACCCCCGACAGCGGAGCTCCAATCCAAAGCATAGGTTAGAACCGGACGCCCACTTTCTGACCATCACGCCAATTTGGCACAACGGCGGCAGAACGCCTTGTTACTCCAGCAGTTTCCCCAGCCAACCCGGCCGACTTCCCTTGACCGAACTCTCCGCATACTGTACACTTGTTATTACTAAATAAGGGATCTCGACTAGGATGAGATTACGGACACGGACTGGAGTTGGTAGAATGTTTATGCACCGGCTGTCCGGAAATACCTCTTCCTCAGGCGCACCCCTGAAGAAGCTTGCGGCGATATCTGCAATCGCCGTCGTTTCAATTCTTGGATCATCGTTGGCAGCGCTCGCCGGCAACTCGGCTTCGGTGCGGGTAACCTTCGGCATCGAAGAAATAGCGACATTCAAAACGTCGGGAGCTCTCTCGCACCCCGTCGAGCTCGTCTCGCCGGCGCCCGCGACGGAGGCCACGCTCGTCGATGGCGAAACGTATCTTCAATACGCATCCAACGCCTCCGAAGGCGAAACGCACTCGATCCTGGCTGCGATCGTCTCGGGTAGTCTCCCGAGCGGGTGCGCGCTGGAGCTGGATGTGACCGGTTCTCCGGTGAGCGGCGGAGGCACCCCCGTCAATGGCGAGGTCGTCCTCTCGGGCGGCCCCCAGGCCATCGTCACGGGAATCGGAAACTGCCGCACGGGGACCGGCGCCACTGACGGCGCGCGGATCGCTTGCAGGCTGATCGTTACCGATCCCGCAAAGCTCGTTCCGGGCGAAAGGACATCCGTAGTCGTCTCGTTCATTCTCGATTGAGGCCTCGCGGGCATCTCCGCGAATTCCGTGAAACCTTTTCCCCAGCGCCGCGTTTACTATCCATGACCCTTACCCGGGAAATGGGCGGAAAGCTGGAATGGGGAAAGGTGCGCCAATGAGATTGTACGGGCCGCTCATATATGCCGCGGCTGCCGTCGCCGTACTATCCGCGCAGTCCGCGCGGGCGGAGCTCAAAACCGTGAGGGCGATCCGCGCCGCGAACGGCGGGATCAAGGTTGACGGCCGCCTCGACGAGAGCGACTGGGGCAGGGCGCCCATATGCGAGGGTTTCGTCCAGAACGAGCCGTATGACGGCCGCCCCGCCACCGAAAGAACGACCGTGCGCGTCGTGTACGACGACGTTACCATCTACGTCGGCATCAAGGCGTACGACTCGGAGCCCGGGAAGATCGTCGCCCACCTCACGAGGAGGGACAACGACAGCCCCTCGGACTGGCTCTACGTCGCGTTCGACAGCTATAACGACAAGCGCTCCGGATTTCTCTTCGCCGTGAACGCCGCGGGCACCAAGCAGGACGGCTTCTACTTCAACGATACCGAGGAAGACGGCAACTGGGACGCCGTCTGGGACGTCGGCGCGCGCATCGACGCCGACGGCTGGACGGCGGAGTTCGCCATTCCGTTCAGCCAGCTCCGCTTCGCGAACAACCGCGAGACGCGCTCCTGGGGATTCCAGGCGGCCAGAAAGATCAGCCGAAAGACGGAGCTCTCCTTCCTCAATCCGGTGCCGCAGAAGGCGGACCAGTTCGTCTCCCTTTTCGGGAGAATCGAGGGGATCGAGCGCATTCCCTCGCCGTCGCGCCTCGAGGTGCTCCCGTACACGGTCGGAAGCGCAGAGAGCTTCGCCGACGCCGGCGACGATCCGTTCCGGAACGACACGCGCTGGAAGGGGAGAGTCGGCGGCGATCTCAAGTACCGCCTCACGACTGACGTCACGGTCGACATGACGATCAATCCGGATTTCGGGCAGGTCGAACAGGACCCCTCCGTGGTCAACCTGAGCGCGTACGAATCGTACTTCGCCGAGAACCGTCCCTTCTTCATGGAAGGCGCGGGCATTTTCCAGTATCGCCTCATGTTCGGCGACGACAACAGCGAGCGTCTCTTCTACTCGCGGCGCATCGGCCGCTCCCCGCAGCTCTCTCCGCTCGATTCGAAGCGGTTCGCCGATACCGGCGGATTCCACGAAGACTCGCCGCAGTTCACGACGATCCTCGGCGCCGCCAAGGTCACGGGCAAAACGTCGAACGGCCTCTCGATCGGGATCCTCGAGGCGATGACCGACAAGGAAGAGGCGACGGTGGAGCTTCCCGGCGGGAAGCGTCTCGGCGTCGCCGTCGAGCCCCTGACGAACTACACGATCGCCCGCGCGCAGAAGGATTTCAACGGCGGGCGCACCACGCTCGGCGGCATCGTCACGAACGTCACGCGCGATCTCGAGGGCGGGGATTTCGACGGCCTCATGAAGACCGCCGTCACGGGCGGAGTCGATTTCTCGCACCGCTGGCACGACAACGAGTATTTCGTGAGCGGTCGCGTCCTCGGCAGCTACCTCGAGGGAAGCGAGGAGGCCGTCGCCGCGGCGCAGAGATCCTCCGCGCGCTACTTCCAGAGGCCGGACGCGGACTACGTCGAGTACGACCCGACGAAAACCTCCCTCAGCGGATACGGGACCGTCGTCGACGGCGGACGGACGGGCGGGAAGCGGTGGAACTACATGCTCGGTTTCAGATCGCGCTCCCCGGGTTTCGAGGTGAACGATCTGGGGTTCATGACCGTGGCGGACGACATCCTCGGCGTCGCCTGGGTGGGGTACCGGATAGGGGAGCCGAAGTGGATCGTCAAACGGACCAGCGTCAACCTGAATCTCTACAGCTCCTATAACTACGGGGGCGAACAGGTCGGCTCCGGCGGCAACATAAACGGCTCGGTCCTTCTTACGAACAACTGGTCGACCTACCTCGGCATCGAGCGCTCGGTGGAGTATCTCGGCACGGGCCTGACGCGGGGCGGTCCCATGACGCTCATACCCGGCGGATACAATTCGTGGTTCGGCATGCAAACGGACGACCGCAAGCGACTCATGATCGGCCTCGACGGCGGATTCAACCGCGGCGACGAGGGATTCGCGGGATACTACGGAGGACCATCCATCGTCGTCAGGCCATCGGGACGGTTCGAGGTGCGGCTCTCCTCACAGTACAGCTATGGCAACAACGATCTGCAGTACGTCGACACGATCNNGGCTCAACTACTGCGTGACCCCGGAGATGAGCGTGCAGTTTTACGCGATGCCTTTCGTCGCGGCGGGCCGCTACGGCAATTTCCGGGAGGTCGTTTCTCCCCGGGCCGACGAGTACGGCGAGCGCTTCGCCCCGTACGATTATCTGGCCGATGCGGGGAGCCCCGATTTCAATTTCAAGGAGATGCGGTCGAACCTCGTATTCAGGTGGGAATGGAGCCCCGGATCGACCCTGTTCCTCGTCTGGTCGCGCGGCGCGAGCGATTACGAGGAGAAGTTCGGAACCTTCTCGGCCGGGCGCGACTTCGACCGTCTCTTCTCGACGCCCGGAGACAACGCCTTCATGATCAAGATCAGCAAGTGGTTCAATATCTGAGACGGCCGCCGCCGCTACCCCTTGTCCTCTTGGAAGTCGCCCCAGGCCAATTGCACCGC
>JAFNGP010000076.1 GCA_017885175.1 bacterium | reverse complement strand
CGCACGCTCCTCGGACAATGGTGATGGGCCGTCATAATCATCTTCATCGTCTCCGCCGTGCTCACCCCCCCCGATCCCATCTCGCAGGTCTTCATGGCGGTCCCGCTCTGCGTGCTGTATTTCGCGAGCGTCGCCGCCTCGTTCGCCATCGAAAGGCGCAGGAAAAAGCCGGATGCGGATGACGCGTGAAGCCGTCAAAACCTTAACCGCCGCAACGAGATACGCCGGAACCGCGAGGGGATACTCCTTGACAGTGGCCGCCGCGCATGATACCTTTAGACCGTTGCGCCCGCATATTCCGCGGTCGAGGACCGATCGAAAAGGACGATAATGACCCAATCCGACCTCCAGAAGCTCGCGCCCATACAATCTCTTGTTCACGGCGAGCTCGAATCGCTCGAAGCGCGGCTCCAGGAAATCCTTCTGTCCGATATTCCCCTCATCGAGAATATCTGCAGCTATCNNCGGGGAAGCGCATCCGGCCGACGATACTTTTTCTCACGGCGCGGAGCGCGGGAAACTCCGAGGCGGATCTGGTCACGGCCGGGCTCGCCGTCGAGCTCGTCCACACCGCCACTCTCGTTCACGACGACATCATCGACGACCATATCATGCGGCGGGGGAAGCCGACCGTATACGCGCGGTGGGGAAGCGACGCGGCGACCCTCATCGGGGACTATCTCTACACGATGGCGTTTTCGTGTCTCGCCGAAGCGCGGATGTTCGACGTCATGGAGATCCTCGCCCGCGTCACGCACGACATGAGCGTCGGCGAGCTCATGCAGCTCCAGCTCCGGCGCACGATCGATCTCAGCGAAGACCGCTACATGGACATGATCTACAAGAAGACGGCCGCGCTCTTCTCGGCCTCGTGCGAATGCGGCGCGATCCTCGGCGGCGAGCGGAACGGCGAGCGCAGCAAGTATTCGCGTTTCGGGAAGAACATGGGGCTCGCCTTCCAGATCGTGGACGATCTCTTCGACTACGTCGCGGCCGANNCGGGTGACGCTCCCCTTCATCACGGCCTTCCGGAACGCCCCGGAGCCGGTGCGCAAGCGCGTGAGCGATCTCTTCACCGTGAGCTTCGACAAGGGGAAGCACTGGAACGAGGTCGTCGACTTCGTCCAGAGCTACGGCGGAGTCGAATACTCGCTGCGCAAGGCGAAGCATTTCGTGGAGCGGGCGAAGGGGCACCTCGTGGACGTGAGCTCGTCTCCCGAGCGGGACGCCCTCATCGTCGCGGGCGACTACGTCGTGGAGCGCGTGGGCAGTTTCTGCAGATGAGAGGGATCCCCCTGAAAGACAAAGAGGCGCTGTACTACGAGAGGCTCGACGGGCTGAAGGTCCGCTGCCGCCTCTGCCCGCACCTGTGCGGGATCGCCGACGGTACGGCGGGAAAATGCGGCGTGCGCGAGAACCGGGAAGGCACGCTCGTCGCGGCGTCGTACGGGCGCACCGTCACGGCGCATCTCGATCCGATCGAGAAAAAGCCGCTCTATCATTTCATGCCGGGGAGCGTGATTCTCTCGATCGGGCCGAACGGCTGCACGCTCGCCTGCGACAACTGCCAGAACTGGCACATCTCGCAGGAGCTCGCCCCGACGCAGTACCTGGCGCCCGAGGACCTGAGCGCGCTCGCCTCGCGCGAGGGCTCGATCGGCGCGGCGTTCACCTACACCGAGCCGCTTCTCTGGTTCGAATATCTCAAGGACGCCCTGCCGCTCCTGCGCGCGAAGGGCCTGAAATCGGCGCTCGTCACGAACGGATTTCTGAACGAGGAGCCGGCGCGGGAGATCGCGCCCCTCGTCGACGCCTTCAACGTCGATCTCAAGGGCATCCGGGACGAATTCTACAAGAATTTCTGCGGCGGGAGCGTCGAGCCGGTGAAGCGCTTTATCGAAATCGCCGCGAAGGTCTCGCACGTCGAGGTGACGAACCTCGTGATCCCGGGGCTCAACGACGCGGCGGAGGATTTCGAGGATCTCGTCGAATGGCTCGCGGGCGTGTCGGTCGACATCCCGCTCCATTTTTCCCGCTTCTTTCCGCAGTACCGGATGAACGACCGGCCCGAGACGCCGAAGGAAACGCTCGAAACGGCGTATGCGATAGCGAGAAAAAAGCTTCGCTACGTGTACGTGGGCAATATTATGATTCGGGGGACGGAGGATACGCGCTGCGCGAAGTGCGGCGCGTCCGTCGTGCGGAGAGCCGGCTACGAGGCGGAGATTCTGGGGCCCGAGGGAAAATGTCCCGAATGCGGCACGCAGGTAAAGGGAGTCTGGAGGTAACTTGACCAAATTAGCGCCGAAGACGCTCGCAAAGAGAATCGTCAAGATCGCATTGAGCAAGAAGGCGGAGAACATCGTTCTCCTCGATCTCAAGAAGATATCGAGCATGACGGACTATTTTCTCGTCTGCTCGGCGGGGAGCGACGTGCAGGCGAGGGTGATCGCCGAGGCGATCATCGACTCGCTCGACGCGAGCGGCATGAAGTCCAGCGTCGAGGGGCTCGGCGGATCCCGCTGGATCCTCATCGATTGCTACTGCGTCGTCGTGCATGTCTTCCTTCCCGAGACGCGGCAGTTCTACGGGCTCGAGCGCCTCTGGGGGGACGCGCCGCGCGAGGAGTT
>JAFNGP010000075.1:6803-9898 GCA_017885175.1 bacterium | reverse complement strand
CGACCATCGCGGCGTCGGCGCCGAGATCGCGCGCCTTCCTGACGTTCTCGATCGACTTCGCCGTCGCGTTCGTGCCGCAGCCCGCGCAGATCTTGATTTTGCCCTTCGCCTCTTTGACCGCGATCTCGATGATCCTGAAATGTTCCTCCCACGTGTAGGTGGGATTCTCGCTCGTCGTCGCGCACGGCACGAGCCCGTCCGTCCCCGCCTTGATATGGAACTGCACGAGCTCGCGCAGCTTCGCCTCGTTGAGCCCGCCGTCCTTCTTGTCGAACGGAGTGACGAGCGCGACATACAGACCCTTGAACGTCATGACCCCCAGCCTCCTTCTCGCAGCCCTTTCGGATCTTTGCGTTTGATGTGTATTCGAGCGGCCGGCCGCGGGCGCCGCCGCGGAATTGCTTTAAAGGACAGTATGCGCGCGGCTACGGGGTGTCAAGGGGATAAGGCGAAAGACGCATCGCGGGAGCGCCGCGCGAAGCTGGCGCGCGTCGTCGGCTTGTCCCTCAGGGGACGAGCTCGCGCCGCCAGGGGAACAGGGAAAATATGCCGCCGGTGTGGATAAAGAGAACGTTGTCCGATTTTCGCCATCGGCCCTTTGCCGCTTCGCCGGCGAGGCCGAGCATCGCCTTCCCCGTGTATGCGGGATCGAGGAAAATGCCGACCCGCCGCGCGAACGATCGGATGAGCTCGAGCCCTTCCGCCGTCGGCACCGCGTACGCGGGCCCGTCGTAGCCGCCCGCGATCTCGACTTCGCCCGGGAGAATCGGCTTGAACCACGGCGCGCCGCGATACCGCTTCTCGTATTTCTCGACGAACGCATCCGAGATCGCGCCGACGCGCCGCGCGAAATATTCCGGCGTGTCGAGAACGTTTATCCCGAGAATGTTTCCCTTGAGGCCGTAGATTCTCTTTCCGTATATGAGCCCCGCGGAGGTCCCGCCGCTTCCGACGGCCGAGACGATCGTGTCGAACTCGATTCCGAGCGTCTTTTCGGCATCCGCGATCTCCTGAGCGGCCTTGATGTAGCCGAAAACGCCCGGCGGGTAGGACGCGCCCTCGGGGATCACGTACGCGGGCTCGCCCGCCGCGCCGAGCCCGGCCGCGATTCCGGCCATCAGCTCATTCACGCCGGGCCATTCGTCCTGCGCGATGAACCNNAGGACGAGCACCGACTTCAGACCCAGCCTCGCCGCCGCGACCGCCGTCGCCCGCGCGTGATTCGACTGGATGCCGCCGCACGTGATGACCGCGCGGGCGTCCATCGCCACCGCCTCGGCGAGGGCGAACTCGAGCTTGCGCACCTTGTTGCCCGAGAGCGCCGCCCCCGTGAGGTCGTCCCGCTTGATATAGACGTTCGGGAGATCGGGATACTCGGGCACCGACCGCATCCGCTCGATGGGAGTCGGGAGATTGGCGAGTTTGAGGGACGGAGGGTATTCGAATCGCATGGGCGGGATTATAGCAGATGGCGACGCGCCGGCTTCTTGAAATCCGCGCCTTGACAAATTCTAATATTATGATATTGTAATATACAGATGAAGAAAGACGAAGGTGCTCATAAGGCGGTCGTTCGGCCGGAACCCCTCGGGGGCGCCGATATAGACCGCTTCGCCGAGGTCCTCAAGGCGCTCGCGAGTCCGGCGCGTCTCAGGATCGTCAACATCCTCGCCCGCGGCGAGCGCACCGTGACGGAGCTCTGCGAGCGATCGGGGCTCAAGCAATCGCTCGTCTCGCAGCAGCTGAAGATATTGCGTTTCAATAACATCGTCTCGAGCCGGAAGGCGGTGCCGCACACGTACTATTGTCTCAAGGACCGGAACGTCGTTCATCTGCTCGGCTGCCTGAGCAGGTGTGAAGGGATAGATAGTCGGTCGAATCAGGGAAGAACAAAGGAGGCATAATGGGAGCGAATTCGCTGAATGTTACGGAAAAGGACTGGCAGAAAGAGGTGCTCGAGTCGCCGATCCCCGTCATCGTCGATTTCTGGGCGCCGTGGTGCGGGCCGTGCAAATTTCTCGGCCCCGTTTTCGAGGAGCTCGCCGGCGAATACGTCGGGAAGGTGAAATTCATGAAGCTCAACACCGACGAGAGCCAGGGCGTCGCTATCAAGTACGGAATCATGGGAATCCCGACGCTCAAGGTATTCAAGGGGGGCGCGGAGATCGACACGATGTCGGGCGCGGCGCCCAAGGACCAGCTGAAGGATTTTCTCGATAAGGCGCTCGCGAAGTAAGCGATAAAGATTTCTGGAAGCGAGTCGGCAAATATCCTACACTGACAGCCGGACATGCCCCGACGGGGCGTGCCCGGCGGTTTTTTTGTCCGGCCCGTGTCCGGTGCGCGAGACCGGAGCGATCGGGAAGGAGGCGCGGCGTGGCGGAGCTTCCGTTTTTTGCCGGGGAGGAGGGGCGAGGACACGTACTCGCGCTCCTTTTCTTTCTGGCCGTGTTCCTCATCGCGGTATGGGGGAGCTGGCAAGGGTCGCTTCCGGCGTCCGATGAAGCCGTGCTCGCCCAGATCGCGAACGAAGTCCCCAATATCGGCCGCGCGCTCCCCCTGCGATTCGACGGCGTTCCGGTTCACGATACGCCTCCCATCGGTCCCTGGCTCATGGCTCTCATGTACAGCCGCTTCGGCGTGAACGAATTCGCCGCGCGCTTCGCCTTCATTCTCCTATCGATCGGCGCGATCTACGTGACGTACTGCGCCGGAAGAGCGGCGTCCCGGGATTGGGATCCCCCGCGCGGGCAGTGCCCGCCCCCGGCCGCGGCGCAAGGGGAATGCAGGCGCGCGCACTGGGGGTCGCTTTCCACGGCCGCCGGCTTCTTCTCCGCGGTCGTTCTCGCCGCGAGCCCGACCTTCGGCAGATTCATGCCTCATATTGCGCTCGGGATCCCCTTCGCGTTCTTTGCGGCTCTCGGGCTTCTCGGATGGCTCAAGCTTCCGGGTGGCCGCGGCGGATTCGTGCTCTGGGGCCTGGCGATCGCGGGGAGCGTTCTGAGCGCCGGCGCCGGGGGCTTTCTTCTCATTCCCGGCGCGCTCGCGGCGTCCGCAGTCGATCGGGACCGGCGCGGCCTCTGGCGCGCTCCGGG
>JAFNGP010000075.1:0-6798 GCA_017885175.1 bacterium | reverse complement strand
CCGCTCGCGCGCGTCATTCGCCCGTCGGCGGGCGCTCTTCTGCTCATGCTCGATTCGCTCGCGAACGTATGGCTCAGGAATCTTCCCTGGTCCATTCCCGCGACGATTGCCGCCGCGAGAGTCATGTTCTTCAGGAAATGGGGCGCGCGCGAAGCGGGCTCGAGCGGCGTCGACGCGGCCCTTCTCGTTTTCGCGGCCGCGGTCTTCGTCCCGCTTTCGCTGGCCGGCGGGGACGCGCTCAGCACGTTTCTTCCCGTTCTGCCGTTCGTCGCGGTTCTCTCGGCGCGGGAGGTGGCGCGATGGCTCAGGCGTCCGGGAAAGAATCTCGCGAGGCGCCTCTGGACGCTCAATCAAGTCGCGACGGCGATCTTCTGTCTTCTCATGCTCCTCGTCGTGACGACGCCGGTCAGCTTCAGAAGGATGATCAACGATCCGATCAGGGACGTCGCGAGAATGGCGGCCCGCATCGCGCCCGTCGGCTCGCGCATCGGGAACTTCGGCCAGCCGTACCGCGAGCAGTGCGCGCGGACGCTCTTTTACGGCGACCGGGCGCTCGAACGGCCGCGCGCGAGCGCGGAGGAAGTCGCCGGGGCGTTCCGCGAAGATCCGCGGATGATCTTCCTCTCGTCGGCCCGGGACCTCGAGACGCTTCGCTCGTCCGGGGTTCTTCCGTTCGAGATACGGGTGCTCTACGGCGCGGGCGATCTCGTGCTCTTCGGAGCGCGGACGGCCGATGCGCCGGAAACGGAGGCAAGGTAACGGTGTTTATGAAACGGATTAAGGCGCTTATCTTCCCGCTCATCCTGGTCGGCACGCTCGTCGCCGCCGGCTGCGCAAAGAAGAGCCCGGACGCGACGGGTCTCGTGAAGCTGACCGACAGGGTTTACGCGATGGTCGCGAGCGGGCCGACGGCGGCCGAAGGTCTCGGCGCGAACAGCGGCTTCGTCGCGGGGGACGACGGCGTCCTCGTGATCGACGCCCGATACACGCCGCAGCTCGCGAACGACCTCCTCAAGGCGATCCGGTCCGTCACGAGCGCGCCGATCAGGTACGTGGTGAATACGCACTACCATCCCGATCACTCGTGGGGAAACATGGTCTTCAAGGCGCAGGGGGCCGTCATCGTGGCGCGTCCCGAAACGCGCGACGCGCTTTTGAAGTATTCTCCCGCCTATCTCGAGTTCTACAAGGAACGCAGCGCGGACGTCTACGAGCTGCTCCGGGACGTGCGGATCACGGCTCCGGATACGACCTTCGGCGACGAAACGGAAATCGATCTCGGTGGCGTGAAGGTCGCGCTCCGCTATTTCGGTCCCGCGCATACGGCGGGCGACTGCGTCGTGATCGTTCCGAAGGACAAGGTCGCGTTCGTCGGCGGTCTCTTGAGCAACGGCTATCATCCGAACATGGGAGATCCGGGCGCCGATTTCGACAAATGGATCGCGGCGCGCGACCGGCTCCGCGCCTCGAAGTTCGCGTACGTCGTTCCGGGACAGGGTAAGGTGTGCGGCGCCGCGGAGCTGGCGGCCGAATCGAGATACATCGCGACGATCCGGAATCAGTGCGAGCAGGATATCCGGAAGATGGTGCCGCTGGAGCAGGCGGTTTCCACGATCGTCATCCCGGGCGCCGAGACGTATCTCCAGCCCAACCTTCTTCCGTTCAACGTGCAGGCCGTGTACCGGCGCGAGATGATGCGCGTCGTGCAGCCCGATTTCGCCATCGATCTGCCGGCCGAGTTCCAGATCGCGGACGGCGGAGGCACCGCGAAGCTCGGCTTCATCCGTTGGGCGGCGGAGCTGAAGGAAGGGTCCCTCGAGATCGACACGCAGTGGAAGGTGACGTCGAGCCGCGAGGTGATCGTGCAGGACGTCGCGGACGTGGTCGCGCGATATTCCAAGACCGGAAACGTCGATATGAAGATCGAAGGATCGAAACGGATCGACGTCGGCGGCGAGAAGGCGATCGCCTCGTACGGAAGCTGGGCCCTCAAGAGCGCCGCGGGAATTCCGGGGAGGGGCGTTTGGACGTGGACACTCGTCATTCGCGGCGACAAGATCTATTCAATCAGGCTCGTCGCGGACGCCGGCGGCGACCGGAAAGGCGCGCTCGAGAATCTGGCGTACCTGGAAAAGCTTGCGTCGACGTTTCGTATCAAGCCCCGTGCTTCTTGAGCTTTCCCGCGTTCGCGAGCGCGAGAGTCATGATCGCGGTCGCGGGGAACACCCCGAGGCCTCCCCGGTCGCATTCGCTCTCGGTGAAGGCTCGAGCGTTGTCGATTCCGCACGCCTTTGAATGGATGAGAAACGGCACCGGGTGCCACGAGTGGGCCTTGAGGGCGCATGGCGTCGAATGATCCCCCGTCACGACGATCACGTCGGGCTTGAGATCGAGAAGGAGCGGAAGGTTCGCGTCGACCTCCTCGATGACCTTCGCTTTTCCTTCGAAGTTGCCGTCCTCGCCGAACGAATCGGTCTTCTTGACGTGTATGAAGAAGAAGTCGTAGTCCTTCCCGTACACGGAACGGACCGTCTCGAACTCCTCCCTGATCGAGAAACCCGTGTCGACGAGATCCATGCCGCAGAGCTTCGCCACGCCGCGGTAGAGGGGATAGGCGGCGACGGCGGCCGGCCGGAGCAGCGTCCTCTCCTGCAGCGTTTCGATCGAGGGCTTCCGCGAAATGCCGCGCATGAGAACGGCGTTCGCCCTCTTCTCGCCGGCGAGAATCGCGTTGCACTGATCGACGAGCTTCGCGATGATTCCGGCCGTCCGCTTCGCCTCGGGCGTCCGCGCGACGGGCGCGAGCGGCGCCTTGCCCGTGAGCTGCGGGTCGGTCTCCTCGACCTCGGGAGAGAGCCGGATGCCGCTCAGGACGACCCCGAAGCGATATTCGCGCACCGGCATGATGACGATCTTCGCGCCTTCGATTTCCGCGATCCGGTCCTGGAGCTTCGCGCAGAGGCGGATGCAGTCCTCGTGGGGAATGCGTCCCGCCCGCCGGTCGGTGAGGATGCCGTTCGAGTCGATCGTCGCGAAGTTTCCCCGGATGGCGATGTCGTCCCGCTCGAGCTCGTAGCCCGTGCCGAGCACCTCGAGCACGCCGCGTCCGACGTCGTTCTCGCCCGCGAGCGGATCGTATCCGAAAAGCGCGAAATGCGCGGGTCCGCTCCCCGGCGTGACGCCGTACGATATGGGCTGGCTCCTCCCGCAGAGCCCCTCGCGCGCGAGGGCGTCGAGATTCGGCTTTCGAGCCGCCTCGAGCGGCGTTTTAGGGAATTCCGCGGTCCGGATGTCCCCGAGCCCGTCCATGACCAGGAGAATGATCTTCGCGTCGTTCCGGCGGAGAAGGTGGCGCAGCATCGCATGCTCCCTTTCTGGGTTAGCGGACGAGAATCATCTTGCGAGAGAGCGTATCCTTGCCGGCCCTGAGCCGGTAGAAATATACGCCGGCGCTCGAGCGGTTTCCCCGCTCGTCGAGCCCGTTCCATTCGACGGCGTGCATCCCCGCGCCGGCGCGGCCGCTTTCGAGCCGGCGAACCAGGCTTCCGGTGATATCGTACACCTCGAGCGAGACGTCGCATTCGCCGCTCGTGAAATACCGGATCGTCGTCGACGGATTGAACGGATTGGGCCGATTCTGGTAAAGCGCCGTCGGCGCCGCCGGAATCGCCACCGGTCCCGTCTCGAAGAGCGTCATTCGCTCGCCGCCTTCGCGCGCGTCGACGCGGTAGCGGTACGTCGCCCCGGGCTCGCAGGTTTCGTCGGTGAACGAAAATTCCGTTCCGTTTCCCGAGAGCGGGCTTCCGGGAACTCCGGAGAGCGCGCCGGAGGCGATTTCGACGAACGCGTCCGGCGCCGCCCGCGCGCGCAGGATATGGAATTCGATATCCGCCGCCGCCCCGGAAAGCGTCCATTCGATTATGGCCTCCGCCCCGCTCGCGGCCGCCGAATAGCTCTGCAACAGCGTGGCCACGACCGTGTGCCCCGCGGCGTCGACCCTCTGGGCGTAGATATCGGAGCTGGCGTTGCGATCGTCCTTCCACGCGATGACGGCGCCCCCCACGCCGTCGGGGGCGAGCTGGGGAGTCGTCTGGTTCGCGGCGGCCTGGCATGCGGCCACGCCGTTCGTCGTCCACGCCATGGAACCGTCCGCATTGATCCTCTGGGCATACACGTCCCATAGGGCGGCGCCGCTTCGCTCGTCCTCCCATACGGCGACGGCCCCTCCCGATACGCTTTGGACGAGCTGGACGTTGACCTGGCTTTCGGCGGCGGCGCAGACGGCCACGCCGTTCGCCGTCCACTGCGCGGCTCCGCTCGAGCTGAGCTTCTGGGCGTAGACGTCCTCGATGTTGCCGGTGCGGGTATCGATCCATGCGACGATCGCTTCCCCCGCGCCGCCCGGAACGAGCCGGCAGCTCGTCTGGCTATACGACGTCGCGGAGACGATGACGCCGTTCGCGGTCCACTGGGGAGCGCCGCTCGAGTTGACCCGCTGAGCGTACACGTCGTAGTCCACCGTGTTGCGGCGATCGTTCCAGGCGACGATCGCGCCTCCCCCGCCGTCCGGGATGACCTGGGCTCCAATCTGCTGCTGGGCGGCGGCGCAGACGACGACGCCGTCCGCCGTCCATTGGGCCGCGCCGGCCGCGTCGATCCTCTGGGCGTAGATATCGTTGAGGCCGTTGCGATTGTCCTGCCACGCGACGATCGCGCCGCCGGATCCGTCCGACGCGAGGGAGGGCAACACCTGGGAAAGCGCCGCCGCGCAGACGCTCACGCCGTTCGCCGTCCACTGGATCGCGCCGGACGCGTCGATTCTCTGGGCGAAGATGTCGTTCGTGGCGTTGCGGCGATCCGACCACGCGATGATGGCGCCGCCAACCCCGTCTGGAATGATCTGGCCCAGCGTGAGACCGATCTTTCCCGCGCAGACGGCCACACCCTGGGCGGTCCATTGGATATAGCCGGAGGAATTGACTCTTTGCGCGTAGATATCGAGCGTGTTGTTGCTGCGGAAATCCTGCCATGCGACGATCGCTCCCCCCGAGCCGTCGGGGACGACGAGCGGGGACGACTGGGTATTGTTGGCCGTGCACACCGGCATGCCGTCCGCGAGCCACAGGGCGGCTCCGGCTCCGTCGACCCGCTGGGCCCAGATATCGGTATTGACGCCGGCCCTGAGATCGCGCCACACGACGATCGCCCCTCCCGCGTCGTCCGAGGCGGTCGCGGGAGTGTCCTGAGTGTTGGGCATGGTGCAGACGGCGATTCCGTCGCTCACCCAATCGGCGCGCGGCGACGGCGCCGCCGCGATCGCCGCAACGGCGAAAAGCATGAAAACGATTCGGCCGTTTCTCGTCATCGCTCGCCCCCCCTGTCTGAATAATCGAGTATGCGGGAAGAATTCTCGAACGGATGGTATCACGTGCGATACGGCGCCAGAAGCATTAAATGCGGTTCGCCGGGTCTGCAAGGCGGGCGCCTCCGCGGTATCGCTTCGTTTGACAACGCGGGATAATTATTCTAGTATTTACCGGTTAGCTATTTCGAACGGAAGCTTCGATGGAGGAGAATCAATGAACGCCAATCGTTTCGTACGCTACGCGGAAATGCCGCGTTTTACCCGGCCCGTCGTCCTCGGCGCGTCGAGCGCGCTCCTGATCGCCGCGCTCTGCGCGGGATGCGGAAAGGGAGGCGGCCCCGTTGCCGGGAAAGACCCCGTTAAAAAGGTCATCAAGGTCGAAAACAACGTCGACGCGCTCAGGGCGTGGGCGGCGAACAACGCGAGGGCGTCGGTTCTCGTGCACATCGATCCTTCCGACGACATGACCCTTTTCCCGGCGAGCCGGATGAAAGACATGGAGACCACGGCGGGACACCTCAGGCGCCGCAACGTGAAGGCGCTCGAGGAGGTCGGATCCCTTATCGAGAGCGGCGGCACGGTGAGCCTCGGGTACATGGCGGGCATGTATAAGCGCGTGATCTGGGTCATCCCCACGATCCGTCCGGTCGGCGAGGATCCGGTCGATGTTTACAAGAATTTTCTGATCCAGCGGAGAAGATTTCCGGCGGCGGCCGTGAGCGATTTCAAGGCGGAAGGGAAGTTCATCACGGGCTCGATCGCCGGGGTTCCGCTCACGATCACGCGTCTCGCCGATCTCACGCTCGCCGAGGGCGAGAACGCGATCGTCGACATCGATCTTTCCTATTTCCCGGCGATGAAGCTCGCGAGCCAGAGCTATCGCACGGGAACGAAATCGATCCTCGAGTTTGTCCGGGAGCTCGGCAAGCGGAACGTGAAAGCGAAAATCGTGACGGTGAATCTCTCGAACCAGAACAATCAGGTTCCCATGGACCTCAGATTCTACGGCGACGTGCTGCGGGAAGCTCTCGCGAAGCCGGACGCTCTCGTTTCCCCGCTGCCCGCGAAGTGGCAGGGCATGATCCGGGCGGAGGATTCTCTCGGCGCGAGGCGCTACGCGTCGGCCGTGGCCATCTATGACGACCTCGTCGGCACGGTGAAGGACGACGCGGGCCTCTATTTCTCCCTCGCGATCGCGCGTGGCTTCGAAGAGAAGGGTCCCGAATGCCGCGCGGCGCTTCTCGCCGCATATCGGCTCGACAGCGAGTATCTGAAGGGGTTTTTCCAGCTCGCCCGCGTGCTCGCCGACGCCGGCAAGGTGAACACGGGAATCGAGATCCTCGATACGCCCGATCTCGCGAAGATAATCGCGCCCGTCGAGCTGGATTACCAGCGCGGCGTCTTCTTCTATACGGCGCACAAGCCGTTCGACG
>JAFNGP010000074.1 GCA_017885175.1 bacterium | reverse complement strand
TGCAACTTCGGGTCGGGGACCGTTTCGGTCATCGTCGTCGATCCCGATTCGACGACCTTCAACAAGGTGGTCGAGACGATCACCGTCGGGACGAACCCTATCGACGTCGAAGTCAACCCGGACGGCAGCCGTGTCTACGTGGCGAACGCCGGTTCGAGCAACGTGAGCGTCATCGACGGGGACAATACGAGCGCGGCGCACCATCAGGTCCTTGCAACGGTCGCGACCGGCTCCTCCGCGAAGAGCGTCGTCGTGACGCCGGACGGAACGCGGATCTACGTCGGAACCGACAACGGGTACGTCGTCCTCGACGCGGAGACGAACGGGGTGGTCGGCACCGTCGCCACAGGCTCTTCCACGAAGAGCGTTTCGATTACCCCGGACGGCGCGATCCTCATCGTCCTCACGACGAACGGCACGGTCATCATTTACGACGTGCAGCCGGGAAGCAGCTCGGAGAACGAGGTCCTCGCGACGGTCGCGACCGGCTCCACGGTCAAGAGCGTCGTCGTGACGCCGGACGGCGCGATGCTCTACATCATTTTCGAGGACAGCGACGAAGCGATCGCGTATTCGCTTACGGTCATCGGATCGGTCGGGGCCTTCGATCCGGGCGCGATTATTCCGCCCCCGATCGTCGAAGTGGCGCCGGTCGACACGATTCAGACGGGCAAGAACCCCGCGTGCATCGCGTTCGATCCGTCCGGCTCCGGCATCGCGATCATCTGCAACGCCGGGGACAAGACGGTCACGATCCTCAACGCCTCGGGATTGCCCGCCGGGCCGATTCCGGCCGAGATCAGGATCACGCCGAGAACGCTGAATCTCAAGTCCCACGGACGATGGGTCCAGGGACGGATCGAGCTTCCGATCGGATACTGGCCCGAGGAGATCGACGTGGCGAGTGTGCGCCTCGAGAACGTCATTCCGGCCGTGCCTCGCCATTTTGTCCTGTGCGAGGACGCGGACGGCGACGGATTGCGCGAGCTCGTCGTCAAGTTCGACCGGGCCGCGTTCCAGGCGGTTCTCCCGCAGGGAGAATATATACCGGTCACGATCTCGGGCATGGCGAGGAATCGTCCGTTCCTCGGCGGCGACACGATCCGCACGATCAGGCCCGAGGTGGTCCATCCGTGCGGGGAAGTGCTTACGATGGACACGCCGACGAACATCATCTGGACCTCGCCCAAGGGATTCAAGGTCGACTCGGTCTCCATCGATTGGACGCCGAACGACGGCAGGGACTGGTACCCGATCGCACGCCGCATTCCGGATACGCACTCCTTCCCGTGGCATGTGCCCGATGTGATGTCCGACTCCTGCCGCGTCATGATCACACTGTGGGCTTGCAGGGACATCCTCGGCCAGGGAATGAGCCAGGATATGTTCATGATCAGCATGCCCGTCGCGGTGACCGTCGAGAGCTTCAGCGGCGCGTTCGAGAAGGAAGCGGCGGTGCTCAGGTGGAGCACGCTCGTCGAGCAGAACCTCGACGGCTTCAACATCCTGCGCTCCGAGAGCGAGACCGGCGGTTTCGCATGCGTCACCGCGAAGCCGATACCGGCGGGCGGGTCTTCGTCGGGCGGCACGTACGAATTTACGGATCCGGACGTCGGGTTGAACCGCACCTACTATTACAGGCTCGAGGGAACGTCCGCGGGAGGCTCGAAGGATCTCTCGGGACCGTACAAGGTGATCTGCCGCGCGCCGTTCGCGCTCGAGCAGAACGCGCCGAATCCGTTCAACCCGACCACGTCCATCAAGTTCACGATCGCCGAGGACAGCTATGTGACCCTCGCCGTCTATGACGTTTCGGGCCGTCGAATCAAGACGCTCGTGAATCGGGATCTGAAAGCGGACTTCTACCGCGTCGAATGGGATGGACGAAACGACGAGGGGCGGAAGGTGACGAGCGGCATGTATTTCTATCGCCTGAATGCCGGATCCTTCGTGCGATCGCACAAGATGATCCTGCTGCGGTAGCTCGCTGCCGTTTCGATCCGGCTACGCGTAACGGGCCGCCCTCCGGGGCGGCCCGTTCTATTTGTCGTTTTGGAGGAGTTCCTGCAGCTCGGCGTTTCGCGGAATGATATCGAGCGCCTTCGACCAGTACGCGACCGCCTCCTCGCGCCTCCCGAGCCGCGATGCCGCCGTGCCCCTGTTCTTGAGGAGGTATCCACGGAGCTCCGGCACGGGGGAGGGTTTCGTTCGCTCCTTCGCGAGCGCGCAATCGAGAACGGCGGCGGCCTCGGCGGCCCGTCCGCGTCCGATAAGGAGCGCCCCGAGGTTGTTGTACGCCTCGAAGAACGTGGAATCGGCGCGGATGGCCTTCCGGTATTGATCCTCGGCGCCGGTCGAATCGCGCAAAGCCCAGCGGACCGTCCCGAGGTTGTAGAGCGCCCCGACGTAATCCGGTTTGATCGATACGGCCCGACCGAGGAGGGAATCGGCCTCCGCCAGATTTCCCTTTCCCATGGCGATCATCGCGAGGTTGTTGAGAGGGACCTCCCACCGCCGATCCGCGATGATCGCCTTGCCGTATTCGATCTCGGCCTCGCTCGTCTTTCCGGTGTCCTCGTACTCCTGCGCGCGCTGGTTGTGCCGCATGGCGAGCGGGCGGTCGCCTCTGGGCTCCCGGCTCCAGAATGCGAACACGATGATGACGGCGGCGACGACGAGCGCGGCGGCGATCGCGGCGCCCGCGAAGAGCTTCCTCGAACGCCGCGCGGCGGCGCTCGTTTCGCCTTCGGGGCCGGCCGGCCGCGCGATCGCGAGCAGCGCATCCCGAAAGGCTCCGGCATCCGGATATCGCGCATCGGGATTCTTTTCGAGCGCGCGGTTCAGGACCTCCTGGAGGCCGGCCGGCAGCCCCGCCGCGGTCTCCTCGAGCGCCTTCGGAGATTCGTTCGTTATCGAATACATCGCCGCGAGCGGATGCTCTCCCGGGAACGCGGCCTCTCCGGTGATGAGCTCGTAAAGAAGGCTCCCGATCGAAAAAAGGTCGCTCCGCGCGTCGACCTTCTTTCCCTGCACCTGCTCGGGGGACATGTAATGGGCGGTGCCGAGAGTCGCCCCGTCGACCGTCAAGGTCCCGCTCGCGCTCATGCGCGCGATTCCGAAGTCCATGAGCTTCGCGATGCCGCCGTCGGTCACGATGATATTCTCGGGCTTGAGATCGCGATGGACGATGCCTTCCGCGTGGAGCCGGGCGAGGGCGTCGAGGATTCCGGCCGTCCATTCGACCGCTTCCTTCCA
>JAFNGP010000073.1 GCA_017885175.1 bacterium | reverse complement strand
TCGGCAGGCCTGCGACCGTGCAATAGACGGGGCTCGTATGGGCGACGAGAGAATCCCCCGGGACGATCCACCCTCTCTTCGCCCCGATGACGCGGGCCGCGATCCAGGAGCTCTCGCCGAGAGAGAACGAGAAGCTCGTGTCGACGGAGCACCGCGACGGCTGGAGGCGCAGGGTCAGCTCGACGCCGCCGTTCCTCACGATCTCGATGCGATCGATCGGGTAAGCGCTCTCCATCGATACTCTTCCCGAGACGATCGCTCCCGGTTGAGCGTAGGAGCAGCTATCGCCGCTCGCGCGCCCTTCGACCTCGAAACGCGTGATGAGGGGCCCGTTCGTGACGAACGTTCTTCCGGCGGCGAGCCCTTCGAACCAGCTGTCCGCGCTGAAGCCGTCATTGCCGACTTTCACGTACATGCGAAAGCCTCCGACCGGATTGCTGTCGAGCCTGTTCGCGGCGGCGTCCGTTCCGGCGCTCGCCGGAATACGGAACCCGCAGTTCAGCAGCCGATACCACATGTCGAGATCGACCCCGCCGTTCCGGAAATTGCTGTAGCTCATGACGTCTATCGCGTCGATCCTGCGCGAAACGCAATCGACGGGAAGCTCGCGGGCGATCCCGCTGCCGGGCCAGGCCTCGACCTGGACGAAGTCGTCGGAAGTGCCCGGGTGGGCGGCGATGACGAGCGCCCCGTGCCGCGCATGCGCCGAATCGGCGATATCCATGGCGAGCGGCCACCAGATCGACGAGGAGGGAACGACGAGGGATTTCAAGCCGACAAGACCGAAGTGCCCGTAGCTCGAGCTTCTCATTTCCTCGGACATGAATACGACGCGATCCGGAGTGCTGCAGGACGCGGGCGCGCCGGTGAAATAGTACGAGTTGTCGAGGCAATTGACGACGTTCAATCCCTCCGCGCCCGCCATGAGCAGCGCGTCCTCGGGATCGAGCACATAGTAACCGCCGCCGTGGTTGATGTGCGTATGCGAGTCCCCCGAAAACCAGCCGAGCGCGTCCATCGACACGATACGCTCGAGCCCGATGACGATCGAGGTGTCGGCGGTCATGTTCCAAGATATGACGGCCTCTCGATACTCGAAGCCGCACTTCAGCGTCAGCGTGAGCGGACGGGCTGGAACCGCGCACGAGAACGATCCGTTCGCGTAGAAGTATCCTCCGGCCGCGTAATGGTAGAAGGATATGGCGGACGGCGGATACCACTTGGTCCCCGCCGGATCGACGATTCTGCATCGCGCCGAAAGGGAGGCTCCCGTCGCGGCGTCGACAATCGAGCAGTGGAGGATCGGCGTGGAACCGGCGGCGAGGGAAGACGGAAACATCGCGGGCGCCGCGACGAACGACATCGCCCCGAGCACCGTCGCGAAACGCAGAAAACTCCAGAGCGAACGACGCACGACGACGCGCCCTTCCCGCCGGCCCGGAAATCGGCTAGCCGGCCTTGATGCCCCATTTTTCGAATATCAGATCGATGAGCGCGTTGACCTGGGCGCGATTGAAGAACCACAGCTCGAAGCCGAAATGGGCGCTCGGCGCCGCCACGGCGACTCCCGACTCCACGTCCGGAACGACGCCATCGTACTTCGTCACCCAGAGCGCTACGGCGGCGTTGTTCACGGGGGACACGACGTTCCTCGTACGCATTCGATACATGGGATGGAAACAGCCCTGCGACTTCGCCTGCTTCTGAGTCATCCAGTACTCCGGATCGTATATCTCCACGTAGTTGAAACCGCGCACCCGCGGATCAAAGTATCGGCCGGCTTTCGTGATTTCCTCCCAGAGCGTCAGCGTCGCGGGCAATCCGGGCACGCCGGCGGTAAACGAATCGGCGTCGGCGCGCGTCGCATATTCGAGCGCGTCGAGCTGCTCTCTCCGCATCCTCATGTCGGAATCCGAGCGGAATGTGCCGGTGACCTTGTCGAGCATGGTGATACAGTAATCGCGGTACCCCATGCAGTATACGCCGCTCGTATCCCCCTCGCACCCCTCCCGCGGCCCCGTGATCTCGCATCGCAGGTTCAACGGAAACACCATGGCGTTGGGCTGGAGCATCGCGGCGAGGCCGCCGGTCCTGTCGGAACGCCCCTCCGTTAGAAGATGCCCTCCCTTGGCGAGAAATATCGAGAGGTAGTTGACGACGAGCTGGCTCCCCGTCTCGATCTGGGATTCGGGGGTGAAACGAACGATTCCGTCCCAGCAGATCGAGAGGAGATCGGATGAGTAGGTCCAGATGATGTTCTTGTACCGGCCGACCGTGCCTATCTTCGGCGGAGCAAAATTGTACCCGCCGCTCGCGGCGTCGTGCACGTCGCGCGCGGGATCGAATCCGCTCGCGCGCCGGCAGAGCGCGAGCCAGAACGCGTCGTGCTCATCCTCTCTCGGCATCGCGTAGTCCTGCTGAAGAAAATTGCTCGACGGAAAATCGTCCACCCACAAGAGGTTGCGGTCCATCGTGAACGGCACGATGTTGATCTCGATCTGTCCGAGCGTCTCCGCGCCCGAGTTGTCCACGCATCGCACGAAGAGCGTGTGCACCCCGGAGTACCAGATTGCCCTGCAGTTGACATTGTACGGGCTGCAATCCGAGCCCCAGTCGCTCGGGTTGTTCAGATCCGCGACGTCCCACCCGTACTGGTAGCACGTGATCTCTCCGCCGTACGCGGAGGCGTCCCCCCACCACCGGAAGTTGAGCTCGACCCCGGGCGGGAGATCGCGCTTCTCGGGGCGCAGATTCGTCCCCGTAAATTGAAACCCTCCGATGTACGGCGCCGTGACGGTCAGGAACGGCGACGCGGTGACCGACACGATGAACTGCCGTACGTTCACTCCCCTCGTGAAGATCGCGGTAACCGCCCCCGCCTCGTCCTTCGCCTGCACCGCGAAGATGTGCGATCTCCTCAGCTCGAGAATCTCCTGCATCCCGAGCACCTTGGAGCGGCCCGAATCCCCCGGCGCGCGGTAATAGATCCACGGGCTCCAGTCTTCCTCGTAACGCCAGAGATTCTCGTTCATGTCCCCGACGATATCGAAATCGGGCTTGTAGCCGTATCCGGGACTGTCGACCCGGTGATACAGGTAGCGTATCGAATCGGGATCCTGGACATTTTCGGGCGAATCGATCGGATCGGTCCCCCGCCACTCGAACCTGATCACCTTGCCGAGCGACACCGTCGCGTTCCGGTTGCTCGGCGGACGCGGCATCGTGATCTCGGCGAACGGGGCGAGCGNNTGAACGACCGGTAGACGGGATCGGAACGCTTCCCCTCGAGGTCGACCGCGCGGAGGAAGAGGGTGTGCGCCTTGCTGTAGCGCGTGTATATATAGTTGCCGTAATTGACATCCTCCGCCGAATCGTCCGCCGTCACCTTGAATATGCTGTCGAAAGCGGAGCTCTTGCGCCATTTATCCAGACCGGTCGTATCCTCGCGATGAAAGCCGAGCGGGTAGCCGTCGACCACGACATACTCGAAGCATCGAATCTCGCCGTCGGGGTCCCATCCACCCCAGTAGAAATGCACCTGATATCCGGTCGTGGTTCCTTCGACGGGGCCGCTCGAAAGCCACACTTCGGGACTTTTGTTTTCGACGCCCGCGCCGATCATCGCATTCTCGGAGCATCCGAACAAGGCGATGAAGACCGCGAGCGTCGCTCCGGGGAGCAATCGCATCCCGATTCTCGCATTCACTCCGGCACCTCCCCGACGTGCGGTGTATCGTCGATTCCTTACGTTGACTTACTGGAAATATAACAGGATGGGAGCGCGCAATGATAATGCTTTTTATCCCTCGCGCGCGGATCGCGACGGACGCATCGACACGAACAGCGCGAGCCCGGCGACGGCGGCGCCGGCGAGGAGCATGAAGCCCGAAACCGGATCGCCCAGAACGAGATTCCCGATGCCGAACAGAGCGAGGTAGAGCGACGCGACGCCGCACACGATCTTGAAAGCCGTGCGCAAGCCCGATCCCCCGGACGAAGCGTCCGGCGTCCCGCTCCTGAAGGCTCTCCACCCCGGCCCGCCGGGACGGCAGCGCTCGTGGAACCGGATCAGGTGATCGCGGCCGCCCGGCCTCGTGAGAAGGGTCACGGAGATCCATACAAGAATCGCCGCGAAAGCGGTGAGCGCCGTCGAATAGGGGAACGTGACCCACGCCGCGCCGCTGAAGCGGGGGCTGTTCGAGCAAATCCCGAGCGCGAACGTCGCGACGAGCGCCGTCGCCATGGCGGAGATTTCCGACCACGCGTTGACCCGCCACCAGTACCACCTCGCGATGTAGACGGAGCCGACGCCCGCGGTCACCGAGATGATGAGCTTCCACGCGAAGGAGATATCCTTGACGGCGAACGAGGCCAGAGCTCCGAGCACGGCAAGGACGATCACCGAGACCTGAGCAGCCACGAGATACTGCCGTTCCGTCCTGCCTTTCC
The DNA here is from genome assembly GCA_017885175.1 of bacterium. Lineage (GTDB taxonomy): Bacteria > Krumholzibacteriota > Krumholzibacteriia > Krumholzibacteriales > Krumholzibacteriaceae > SSS58A. The sequence goes on along the minus strand of JAFNGP010000073.1, from coordinate 12,018 downwards.
AGATGAAACGCCTGAGCAGATCGTTCACCATGAGGGAGGAGCCCCAGTTGAGCTGGGTGCTCTCGGTCGACATGAATGCCGCGAAGAACGACGCCAGCGCGAGGCCGAAGAGCCCGGGGGTCAGAACCGCGCTCATGACCATGGGGTACAGACGTTCGGGATCGTCGACCTTGCCGAAGAGCGCCATGCCGCACAGGCCCACGACGATCCAGGGCCACGGGCGCAGAGCTATATGGGCGACGCTGAACCAGAGATACCCGAAAACGGAGTGGCGCTCGTCTTTCGCTGCGAAGAGCCTCTGGGCGAGATACCCGCCCCCGTCGATCGTATAGGAGGCCCACCAGACGACGAGAACGAGCACAAGGAACTCGGTGAAGGGGTTCGCCGCGGCGAGGGATGCGGCATCCGGAATGATCCGAAACGTTCCGTCGACGGGGAATCCGTGCGCGGCGATCGCTTCCCGGATCGGACCCCAGCCGCCGGCGGCGCGAAACGCGAGAGCGGCCGTCACGATACAGCCTCCCATGGCGAGGATGAACTGGAAGAAGTCCGTGATAACCACTCCCCAGAGGCCGGAGATGGTCGTATAGCCCACCGTGACGACGAACAGAACGAGAACGGTGAACGCTTCCGCGTCCATTCCGACGATCGTCTTCGTCTCGTCCCACCCCATGATGACGACGACGATCTTCACCATCGCCCGCATGACCCAGGCGATGATGAGCACGTTTTGCAGAACGCCGAACCAGATCGCCCGGTAACACCGCAGAATGGCGGCCGGTTTTCCGTCGTACCGGAGCTCGACGAACTCCGCGTCGGTCGTGATCCGCGCCCGGTGCCACAGGTGGGAAAAGAGGAACACCGTCACGATCCCGCCTATCCCCCACTGCCACCAGAGCCAGTTCTGCCATATCCCGCCTTTCGCGACGAGACCCGACACGACGAGCGGCGTGTCGGCGGCGAAGGTGGTCGCGACCATCGATGTCCCGATCAGCCACCAGGGGAGCGAGCGGCCCGAGACGAAATACTCCTCCGTGTTGCGCGTCGCCCGTTTCCTCAGCACGATGCCGATGCCGAAGGAAATGACGAGGTACCCCGCGATGATGAGAACGTCGAGCGTCGTCAGATGAGCGTGAACCATAATTACGAGGAGGTCCCCTCCTCCCCCACGGCCCGGCTCGCGACGAACCGGTTGTACGCGAAGAGCGCGACGAGCGCGACGCCCCCGATCGCGGCGAACGTGAACCACATCTTATACGGCTCCCGCACGCCCGTCTCGGGCACGTACCTCTGGACGAGCTCGCCGGTCAGGCGCGCTCCCGCCGCGTTCGCGATGAAGCTCCGCAGGTATGAATAGCCGAGGTAGAGACCGACCTTGCCCTTCGGCGCCATTCCCGAGACATAATCGAGAAACCGCGGAGCGAAGGTCATCTCGCCAAGAGCGAAGACCGCGATCGCGAGGCACGCGCCCCCGAGGGTCGGCATGAGACCGAGCAGGATCATGGCGAACGTCGAAATTCCCATGCCGAGCGCCATGGCGCCGATCGGCTTCATCTTCCGCACCGCCCACGCCACCGGCATCTGGAAGAGGATGATCATCCCCGGATTGATGGCGACGATCCACTCCATCGGCGCGCGCTCCGAGATATGCCGGACGATGTACAGCGGCACGGAGAGGTAGAGCTGCCAGAACATCAGGTCGAACCCGGCGAAGATCAGGATGAACGCCATGAACTTTACGTCCAGGAGCAGACGGAACATATCGGCGAAGGTCTGCTTCGTCGAGCGAACCGGCTCGCCGGACCGGTCGGGCTCCCGGTACACGAACGCGGCTAGCAGGAGCGCGACGCTCGCGACCGCCATCGAGAAGAAACAGATGACCTGCATCCCGAATCCCTGCCATTTCAGCATCTCCACGAAGGATTCGGGGGACATCGGCGGATTCTGCGCCGCGGCCCGCGAGGCGATCTCCCCGGTCACGGCGAAGGGAGGCACGTGCAGACGAACCCAGTCCTGCAACGCCGCGTAGTTCGACTGCGAGAGCCAGCCGCCGAGATCCTGCCTGAGCGCCTTGGCGACGATCTTGCCCGTGAATCCGCCGACGTTGACGACCATGTAGAAGATGGAGAATCCTATCTTGGAAAGGTCCCCCGGCGAGGTCTTCTTGATCGTGCCCGAGATCACCGGCTTCACGAACGCCCCGCCGACGGCGATGAGGGCGAGCGAGAAGATGACCGTCCCTTTCGCGGGAAACGCCCCGAGCGCCCCGTACCCGAGGGCGAGAAGCGAAAAGGCGATGAGGAGTCCCTTGCGGAAACCTATCTTGTCCGAGATAGCGCCCGCGGGGATCGGCAGGAGGTAGAGCGACGAAATGAAGAATCCCGTTACGGTCACCGCGGACGCGGTGTCGAACCCGACGCGCCTCGCGAGATAGATCGCGAGGATGATGTTCATCCCGTAATACGCGACCCGTTCGAAGAGCTCGATCGTATTGGCCGCCCAGAAGGTCCGCGGAAATCGTCTCAGGTCCATACGGCTCCTCTAGAAAGAAACGGCGAGGCCGAGCATGAACGCGAAACCGCTCAGATCGACCGAACCTTCGCCGAAAACATCCTTGTCGGCTTTCGACTCGGGCGCGAAATTCACGTTGCCGTCCGCGTCCGTATAGGAAGCGAGAAAGACATCCGTCGCGCTCCCGTCCGGATTCCGGCGGGTTCCCTCGAATCCCTTCACGATAGCCCGGCGCCACTTCAGGCCGAGCTCGAACCGCACCGTGGGGATAATATCGAAGGAAAGCCCCGCTCCCCCGTGGAGACCGAATCCCCATTTCTGGAGCTCCGCGCTCGCTTCCTCCGTCGAAGCCCCGCCGCTCGTGCTTTCCTCGAACGTCAGCTTCGCGCGATAGGCGCCCCCCCCGAGGTAGACATACGGGCTCGCGAACGGCAGCATCGGAAGGTCCACGTACGCGGTCGCCGTCACGGGATAGGCTTTCATCGTATGCTCGTACGAATAGGAGCCGAGGCCGGTTTGCAGAACGTAGCTGGATTTGCCGAAAACGATTCCGCCTCCCACGCCGACGCTCAGAAGGGGAATGACGGGAACGACGACCTCCCCGCCGAATTCGGGAATCCAATGGATCGAGCCGACCTCTCCCGTGGCGCCCGAGGCCCAGATCCCTTCACGGTTCGCGTAATCCGCCGCGTCGTTGAAGTCGCCGTAGGAAACGTAGCTCAAGGCTCCGCTCAGCCGCGCGCCGATCCCCGCCGAGGCGTCGTGGGCCGCGAAAAGAGGAACGAACGCGAGAAGAGCCGCCGCTCCCGTAAACCGTTTCATGCCGATCTCCTTCCCGCCCCGCCCGGCGCGAGCGCGCTACCGTTTTTCCTTGAGCGTCTTGATTTTCTGGATGTCGACGCGTTTGCCGATCACGATCAGGATATCGCTGTGTTTGATGACGAAGCTCGCCGGCGGGACGAGAATGAAGTTCTCGGGGACGAGCTCCTTGATTCCGATCACCGTGATCCCGTACCGGGAGCGAAGCTGCAGCTCGGCCAGCGATTTCCCGACGAACGCGTCGAGCGGGGCGATCTCGGCTATGAGATAATCCCCCGACATCGGTATGTAATCGAGAACGTCGGGCGTCGAAAGGCTGCGCGCGACCTTGATCGCCATGTCCTTTTCGGGAAAGATGACGTCGGACGCGCCGACCTTGCTCAGTATCTTCCCGTGATCCTCGTTCGACGCCTTGACGACGATCCGTTTCACGCCGAATTCCTTGAGATAGAGCGTGATGAGGGTCGCCGCGCTTTCGTTGCCCCCCATGCTCACGACGACCGCGTCCATCTCCTCGAGTCCGAGCCCGCGGATCGTCTCCTTCTGCGTCGCGTCGGCGACGATCGCCTGGGTGCAATACGGCTGGACGCGCTGCGTGGCGTCCTCGTCGAGGTCGACCGCCACCACGTCGTGTCCTTCTTCGAAAAGCGTTTTCGTGACGTTGAACCCGAAGTTGCCGAGCCCGATCGTCGCGTATTTCTTGCTCATGACTCCTTCCCTTTCCTTTCGGCCCCTGGCGAATTATCCGATCATAACCTTTTCTTCGGCGTACCGGTAGGACGCGGCGACGCGCCTGCTCGTGACGACGTACGCGACGGTCAGGAGACCCACCCTCCCGAGAAGCATGATCATGATGATGACGATCTTCCCGATGACGGTGAGCGAGGACGTGATTCCCATCGACAGTCCGACCGTGCCGAACGCGGAAACCGCCTCGAACAGATACGTGAGAAAGTCTTCCCGCGGCGGGTTGGGCTGCGTGACGAGGAGGACGATGAGTCCGGCGGTGAGGACGATGACGGCAAGGATGAAGATCGAAAGCGCTTTCGAGACGGTTTCCTCCGGAATCGTCCGCCTGAAGAGGCTCGCCGAATGCCGCCCCCTGATCCGGTCGTTGAGAATGGCGACGAGAACGGCCAGCGACGTCGTCTTTATGCCGCCGCCGCAGGAGCCGGGGCTCGCTCCCACGAACATGAGGATGATGAGAATGAAAAGAGTCGCGACGGCGAGGGAACCGATGTCGAGCGTGTTGAAGCCCGCCGTGCGCGCGGTGATCGACTGGAAGAGGGACGCGAGAATCTGCTCCTTGACGGTGAGCCGGGCGATCTGGTTATCCCGCTCGAGGATGAATACGAGAAGGGCGCCCGCGACGATGAGGACAAGCGTCGTGGTCAGCACGATCCTGGTGTGGAGGGATACCGCGACGCGCTTGCGCGCCCGGAAGTTCCGCACGCGATTGAACAATTCGTAGATGACCGGAAAACCGATGCCTCCGAGCACGATGAGCGAGCAGATCGTCGCGTTGAGGAGGATGCTCCCCTTGTAATTCACGAAGCTCGTCGGAAAAAGGCTGATCCCCGCGTTGCAGAACGCGGATATGGAGTGGAAAAACCCGGCGTAGATCGCCGAGGAGACCGACATCTCCCCCCGCCATTGGATGAACAGGAGCAGCGCGCCGATGACCTGGATCAGGAAGGTGAACAGGAAGATCACTCTGAGAAGATTCTTCATGTGCCGGTGCGGCGTCGCCGCGAAGGACTCGGTGATGATCCAGCGCCCCCGCGTGCTGAAGCCTCTTCCGAGGAAAAGGAAGAAGACCACGGAAAAGGTCATGACGCCGAGCCCGCCGATTTCCATGAGCGCCATGATGACCGATTGCCCGAACAGCGTGTATGCCGTGCCGACGTCGACCGTGGTGAGCCCCGTGACGCACAGGGCCGAGGTGGCCGTGAAAAGAGCGTCGATGAGCGGGACGCCCGGACCTTTCGAGGAAACGGGAAGGGAGAGAAGCAGCGTGCCGAGCAGATCGACGATCAGATAGCTGTAGATGATGATCAGGGCGGGATTCAGTTTTTGAAAATGCTCCGCCATCCTGCGCTTGAATGCGCGCTTCGACTGGAACGCCCCCTGCGCGTCCTGCAGCGCGAGCCCGATATCCCTTACTTCACGAATCCTATGCAGCTCCCCGGTTTTGCGTCGGCGCCGAGCACGTCCGCGGCCGCCTTAGCGGCGTCCTCTTTCCTGAACCGTATCAACGTATGCACGATGCGCCACGGGATGAGGAGATCCACCTCATGCCGTTCGAGCTTCTGCTTGCGTTTCGGAATGTAGCGCCCCGTGCCGTCTCTGATCTCCACCGTGGCGAATTTCCTGTTCTCCACCCAGACGCCTATCTCGTCCACCGCCGTAACCTTGCAGAAAAACGGCCCGTCCTCCGGAATTCCGGTGAACGCGAGACCCTCGTTGCTCACGAGCTTGACGAGCACGGTCTGATTGACGAGATCCCGGGCATCCTCCATCGTCATCCCCTTTCGGCAGAACGCCGGACGGAGCTCCGCGAATTTCCGCAGAGTGTGAAGCTTGGCCGGGAAAAATTCAAATAAAAACGAAGGGTCGGCGGGATCGGGGACACTATTTTTCGGGAGGCCGCGCCGCGCACCCGAGAACGCGCGTATTCCCGACGAGCCTGAGGTACAGCGCCCGGGCGGCGCCCGGCCTGTCGAGGCGGGTGGCCAAGAGCTCCGCGATCCTCTCCCTCGTAACGCGGCCTTGATGGTGGGACAGATGGAGCCCCTCGCCGAGACGGGCTCCAAGCGCCCTCGCGATGAGGAGGCGTTTCTTCGGACCGAGACCCGAAACCCCTTTGCCGTTTATGGTAATTCGCCTCGCTCCCCGGACGTCGAGCGAGCCGGGAAGAGCGTCGTCCCCGACGCAGTTCATGGACGGATTGACGATCTTGGCGGCGAGGCACACGAGCGCTTCCTCGACGATCGTGCCGTAGAATTCGTCCTCGGCCGAAAGCCGCTTCCCGCGCCGCTCCATGATCTCGCCCCGCATGAGGTGCAGGACGAACCGGGCGGCCTCGCGGACCATTCGCGACGGATCGTTCTTTACGACAAGAAGCGCGTTTATCGAGGACACGTAGCGCATCCCGTCGATCTTCAGATTCTCCAGGATCGCCGTGATCTCTCTCGGCCCTATCTTTCGCGATCGCATGTACGCGGAGAGCGCATGGTACGTGGCGCGGCCCTGCACCTCGGGCAAAACCGCTTCGATCGTCTCCCGGCGCCCGTTCGCGAGCGCGATCAACGGCCTTCTGCCCTTCTTCGCGAGGAACGCGTAGATCTCCTCGATCGTCTCGTGGAGGAACGGCGTCGCTTCGTCGACTTCTTCGTCCTCCGTCCATACGTCGATGATATCCCGGTACGCCTGGTATTTGTGCATCGGGAAGGCGGTGAAGACGCAATACCGGCTTGTGTCGATCTTCACCGCTTCGGCGTTCTCGCGGCCCCTCCTCAGGAGCCGCCAGTAGATCTCGTCGATGTTCTGCACGATGACGATCTCGCGGCCGCGCCCGCCGAGCTCCGCGCGCACCTCCGCCGGAAGATGGTTTGAGGCGAGGTGCGATTCTCCGATGACGACGAGGATGAGGTGCTCCGGAAAGAACTTTCGAATGGTACCGATCCTTCGCGCGGCGAGCCGGTCTCGCCTGCGGATGTACTTGAGATGATCGCGGTGCTCGGAATCGATGCCGAAGATCGGGATAAACGGATCCTTCGCGAGCTCGAAGATGCGGCGGTAGCTCCGCCAGTCGAAGCCCCATTCCGAACGGTAATCGATCGCCTCGAGAAACTGCGCCTCGCCGATCGTCCCTTTCATCCACCGGTCGAGAGAATCCTGCTGATGGACGTGGAGCATCTCGAGGGCGAGCACGACCTTGCGCCCACGCGCGGAGAGCTCCTTCATGAGACGGAGCACCCAATCCTGGCTCGCCTCGAGGGGATGGTAGTCGCCGAAATAGACGATGTCGCGGCGGGAGGCCTCCTCGATCACCGTGTCCGCGGGGACAATCGACCTGAAATCCCGGAATTCCGAAAGAAATTCTTTGATATAGCGGGACTTGTGCGTCTTGTCGACGCCGAATATCTCCCGCTTGAGACGGGCGATGACCCGGCGGTTCGCGCCGATTTCCTCCTCGATCGCTTTCGAGACGGCCATTGTTCCCCCGTGCGCGGCGGCCCGCGCGGATGATTTCCGTCGACAACAAGGCCCCGTTCCCCTAGTCTATAGCATGAGTTGTACCTGTCCGCACCCGCTTTGACGTCGAACCGTCATGAAACCAGGAATGGAGGCTCGATGAATCCGGCGCTCGATTCGAACATGGACAGAATCCGCGCGAAGCTGCTCAGTGCGCTCGACGAGAAGAGAAGCTCCCTTCACGAGCATGAGATCTACGAAATTCTCGGCCTCGCCGGCTTTCGCGTTCCGCGCACCCGCTTCGTCGCGGACGAAAAGGAAATCGACGCTCTGGACACGGCGGACATGCCCGGCGGCGAAGTCGTCTGCAAGCTCATATCCCCGGGAATGCCGCACCGGACGGAATTCGGCGGCATTAAATTCGTGCCGAACGACCCACAGGCGCTCGCCGCCGCCTTTCGCGAATTCGCGCGCATCGCGGCGAAGGCGGGCGTTCCCTTCTCCGGAATGATGGTCGCCGAGAAGGTTCCGGGCAGGGATTCGATCCCCTTCCAGCTTCTCCTTTCGCTNNAGGATCCCTCGTTCGGCCCGGTCGTTTTCTGCGGGCTCGGCGGCGTCGGAACCGAAGTGTACAAGAAGAGCCTGACGCGGGAAAAAGGGCTTCTCATCAGATCCGCTTCCGACATCGGCGACGTCGAAGGCACGGAACGGGCCCTCGACGCCACGTTCTTCTATCCCGTAATCGCGGGCAAAACCCGCGTCGCGAAGGAGCCGAGCGTCGATACGGCGAAGCTCCGCGCCGCGCTCGCCGCGTTCGCGAAGCTGGGCGAAGCCTTCTCCCCTCTCGCCGCGGACTCGGCCGTCACGATCGAGGAGATCGAGGTCAATCCGCTCCAGATCACGGATGACGGAGAGCTCGTTCCGCTCGACGCGCTGATGCGCGTCTCGGGAGCGAAGCACGACCTCGCGCCGCCTCCGCAGGCGGGCATCCTCAAGCTGCTCGAACCGAAGAGCGCGCTCATCATCGGCGCTTCGGCGAACAAGATGAACATGGGACGCATCATCCTCCGGAACCTCGTCAAGGGCGGCGGCGTGCCGAAGGAGCGCATCTACCTCCTCCATCCCGACGCGGCCGAGATCGACGGCTGCCGTGCGTTCAAATCGCTCGCCGAGCTGCCGGAGAAGACCGACATGACCGTCTTCACGATTCCCGCCGACGATAAGGCGGCCGTGCTTCTCGCCGAGCTTATCGAGGGAGAGAAGACGGCGTCGATCACCCTCATCTCGGGAGGGTTCGGAGAGACCGAGCGNNCCGGGCGGAGGAGTCGTCGTGAACGGGCCGAACTGCATGGGGATCGTTTCGAAACCGGGCGGGTACAACACCTTCTTCCTCCCCGAATACAAGCTGCCCTTCCGGGGGACGTTCGGCGAGCGGTGCGCGATCGTCAGCCAGAGCGGGGCATATCTCGTCACCCTCATCAGCAACCTCGACCGCGCGCTCAATCCGAAATACATGATCACCTTCGGCAACCAGGCCGACGCCTCCGTGACCGATTACCTTCTCGCGCTCCGGAACGATCGCGACATCGACCTTTTCGTGCTCTATTTCGAGGGGCTCAAGCCCTATGACGGCGAGCGCTTTCTCGCCGTCGTCCGCGAGATCATACGGAAGGGAAAGAGCGTGATTCTCTACAAGGCGGGAAAGACGGAGGCCGGCGCGGCGGCGGTCGCATCGCACACCGCTTCGATGGCGGGAAACTTCGAGGTCATGTATCGTCTGCTGCGCGACGCGGGGGTCATCATGCCCGATACGCTCGACGAGGTCGAGGACACGATAAAGGTGTTCACGCTGCTCGAGGGGCGCCGCGTGCGCGGATCGAGAGTCGGGATATTCAGCAACGCTGGATTCGAATGCTCCGTCGCGGCGGACACGCTCGGCGCGCTCTCGCTCGCGACGTTTTCCGACGATACGGTTCGCAAGCTCCGGGAGGCGCTCCCCACCGATATCATCGACGTCCACAACCCCGTCGACGCGACGCCGAGCACCCATGCGGCGAACTACGGCAAATGCATCGAAGCGATGCTCGCCGACGAGAACGTCGATTGCCTCATGGCCGCGAACGTGGCGCCGACGCCGTTCATGGAGAATCTCCCGGCCGGCCCGGACCATAAGGAGGACATCCTCCACGAGAATTCCTATCCCAACGTGACGATCCGCGCCTTCAGGGCCACGACGAAACCGATGGTGGCGAGCCTCAATTCCGGGAAGCTCTTCGACGCGGCCGTCCAGATGATGGAGGAGGCCGGCATCCCGTGCTTCAGGAAGATAGACCGCGCCATGAAGGCGCTCGGATTCTTCATCGAGCATGGAAAGAGAGAGTCATAGGGCATCTGCCGGCGAGCCGCCGGCACGAGCTGTTTGAACCGCAAGGAACAGGCGGTTTTCGCATCTGTACCCAGCGGTTCACAATCCGCGCCCGGGCTCTCAAAAGATGATTTGCGGCGACGAACTAACACGTTCATAAATATAGCTGTTAGTTCAATCGTTTATCCGCCCGCTTCTCGGGCATTCTTCCTGCACTCCGGCACCGTGTGCAGGCAAAGGAGCGACAGTTGGGTCGGACACCCGAAAGGAGAATTACATGACCAAGGGGCTTCTTGCGATTCTCGCGAGCGTTCTTCTGATCGCGGGCTTCGGTTGCCAGAACGACTCCACGCCGCCTTCTTCGGCGCTGCCGGAGCAGGGGATCGATCTCAATTCCCCGACGGGAGGGCTCTCGACGAGCAACGAGGCCCCCGCATTCGGCGAGCCCGGGAAATTCGCGGTTCTCTCCAACGAAAAATGCGTCGACGACCCCTACGGGGACGACATGGATTGCGACGACTCTCTCAGGGCGCGGGGCGCGAAGCTCTACGAGTTCCGCGCAATCTGGGGCCGCCTCGCGGAGATGAGGGACAGCACGCTCGCGAACCCGTGCCCGCTCGACTGGTCCGGCACGCTCCATATGGACGGTGGCGTAATCGTCATAGAAAAAACGATCGCGTTCGAGGCGGACGATTCGATATCGCGCGTCGACTCCTCGACGATCTCGTGGGTCTCGAATACCGGCCCCGGCGTCGACGGCATCCACGTGAAGCTCGTCGTGCCGTCCGATTCCTCCTTCTGCGGGGGCTGCACGCCCATGCTCGAGCTGAGCACGGGGCCCTACAGCAGAACCTTCACGCTTGACGAGCTCTTCGCGCTCAACATGGTATCGCCGGTCGACACGTGCGGAAACGCGATGTCGATCACCAGCGTGCTCGAGCCTCTCGGGTGCCCCCACGGCCAGCTCATGGGCGCCTGGGAGCTCCTGCCTTCCGATTCTCTCACGCCGGCCGATTCCCTCGAAACCGGCGGCACGGTGCTCGGCGTGCTCAGGGGCGTATGGTTCGCCAGGGGCGGTCTCATACGCGGGCACGTCAAGGGGGTTTTCGGTCTCAACAGCGCCGGCGAGAGCGTTTTCTTCGGAAAGTATATCGACCTGACGGGACGCTTCATGGGCATCGTGCGCGGCACGTACGCCTCCAAGACGCCTCCGGTCGCCCTTGACGGGGGAAACGGCCGGGGCGGCGACAAGCACAGGGAGCTCAAGCGCGATCGCGGCCGCTTCGCCGGCGAATGGATCGACGCGAGCGTGAACGTTCAGGGAAGGCTCAAAGGACGCTGGATCTCCTCGGAAACCGGCAAGGGCTACTTCCACGGAATCTGGGGCATGCGCTGCGACGACGGTTGCGACGTCGACAACGGCGTGGACATCGACGACGACAAGGACTGCGGAGACGACGACTGATCGTGCAACATGTCCTTGACTCGAGGGGCCGCGTTCTCACGCGGCCCCATTTCATTTACCGCGGCCCTTCTTATCTCCGTATGAACTGCGTGGCGAGCGGGGCGACCGATTCGGGCGTGAAGTGCCTTTTTGTCGCCTCGACGATGGAGCCGAATATGGCGGGGGAAGCCACCACAATATTGCCCGATTCGAGAAATCCCTCACCTCCGAAAAAGTCGCCCACGGTCCCTCCCGCCTCGCGCACGATGAGAGCCCCCGCCGCCATGTCCCATGGTTTGAGGCAGAGCTCCCAGAAGCCGTCGAGCCTCCCCGCGGCGACGTGGCTCAGATCGAGGACGGCCGCGCCCGCTCTCCGGATGTCCCTGCAGCCGTGGAACAGATCCTTGAATACCCCTAGGTAGGCGTCGAGATGCTGCGGGGCGCTGAACGGAAAGCCCGTTCCAAGGAGACTCGCATCGAGGCTCCGCACGCCGGAGACTCGTATCTGCGATCCGTTGAGCGTGGCGCCGCCTCCCGCCTCGGCTTCGAAGAGCTCCTCGCGGAGCGGATCGTACACGCAGGCGACCGTGACGCGCCTCCGCTCCATGAGCGCGATGCTGATACCGATCGCCGGATATCCATGTATGAAGTTCGTCGTGCCGTCGAGCGGATCGATGATCCA
>JAFNGP010000072.1:2024-6558 GCA_017885175.1 bacterium | reverse complement strand
TCCTTCTGTGCAAGGCGCTCCTCGCTTCGATCTTTGCGGGGAGAGGCGGCTACGATAACCATCGAAATGAAATGCGCTATATCGGCCTCGTCATCCTCGGAACGATACCGGCCGGGGTCGTCGGCTTTCTCTTTCGGGATGAGGTGGAGGCGACGTTCGATTCGCCGGGTCTCTCCGCGTTCTTCCTGGTCGCCACGGGAGTGTATCTCCTTCTGACGAGAATGCGCGCGGTTCGGGGGAGCCTCGGGTGGCAGACGGCCCTCATCATAGGCGTGGCCCAGGCGATCGCGATACTTCCCGGCTGCTCCCGGAGCGGTTGGACGATCGCGACGGGGCTTCTCCTCGGGGTCGGCTTCGCCGAGGCGGCCGAGTATTCGTTCATGCTCTCGATCCCCGCGATCCTCGGGGCGCTCGTGCTGACGCTCGTGAAGGAGCCGGGGGTTTTGAGCGCCGGCTCGCTCGCACCGCTCTTGATCGGCGCCGCGGCCGCGTTTCTCGCGGGGCTCGTCGCGCTCAGGCTGCTCATCGGAATATTGAACAGGGGAGCCTTCCATCGCTTTGCCTATTACCTTCTGCCGGCGGGAGCCGCCGCGTTCGTCTATTTCCGGTTTCTGGCTTGATTGGACGCTGATAGATAGGGGGGCGCATTGACATGGCGGTAAGCGAGGAATATCTCCAATTCGTTCTCGACCAGCTCGCGGGGTTGAAAGGGGTATCCGCGCGGAGAATGTTCGGCGGCGCGGGGCTCTATCTTCGGGAAATCATGTTCGGCCTCGTCGCGGACGACCGGGCATACCTGCGCGTCGACGATTCCAATCGAAAGAGCTTCGAGGATGCCGGATCGGGACCTTTCCATCCGTACGGCAGAGAAGCGACGATGCCGTATTACGAAGTCCCCGTCGATGTGCTCGAGGATCCGGGAGATTTCTGCGCGTGGGCCGAGAAGGCTCTGGCGGCGGCGGCGAGGCAAAAGCGGACTCCCTCACGGCGGAAGCTGAAGACGAGAAGAACGGGCGATTGATCGCTCCGCGATGAACCTCAGGGCGCGCCGCCGCTCTCCAGCTCCTTCTGCATCTTGGTGAGCTCCGGCTCCCCCGGAACTTCGACGAGCGCCCGTTTGACCCACCGGATCGCCTCGACCGTGTCGCCCTCCGCGATCGCCGAGCGGGCGAGGAGCCTGCACGCGAGGGCCCGCTCCATCGGGCGATCCGCGGCGCTTCCCTCGAGATAGAGCTTCTTCGCCTCTTCGCGGCGTCCGAGACGATCGAGCGCCATGCCGTATTCCACGGCGACGAGGGGGAATCGGGGGGAGCGCGCATACGCCCGCGCGAACATCTCGGCCGCCTCGCGCTGCTCTCCCCGCTGCCGGAGAATCCGCGCGTAGCTGACGATCGCCTCGACCTTGTTCGGATCGAGCCGGTACGCCTGGGCGAACGCTTCCTGGGCCTTGGCTTCGTCATTGTTCTTTGCGTAGTAGTTCCCGAGAAAGGAGTACGCGGCGCTGTCGCTCGTCTGTATCCCGGGCCGGCTCGAAATGAGAAGATACAGGGCGGCGGCGATGGCCGACATGCCGGCGAGGCGCTTCAACCGCCTCCGCGAGATCTCCCTGCCCGCCCACACGACGAAAAAGGAGGCGAGGAGAATGAGGATCGGCGCCGCCGGAAGCCGGTAACGCGTGTTGACGTAGAAGGCGATGACCGAGACGACGGCGCACGCGAGAAAGAGGGAAACGACGCTCCGGTTCTTTCCGTTTCGCAGCATGATCAGGAGTCCGCATACGGCGAGCGGCGCGATCACCGGGAAAGGCAGGAAGAGGAATTTGAGAACGCCGCACGATTTCATGTAAATGATGATGTTCGGCAGATCGGGCACTTCGACGCCCAGGAAAAGAACCAGCTTCCTTCCGAGGAGCCTGAGCCATGCCGCGGGATCGTCCGCTATGTATTCGAGCGTTTTGCGAAGATAGTAATCGGACACCTCCGCCTGCGTCATGGCGCGGCCCGTTTCCGCCTCGGCCTTTGTCTTCGAGTCCTCCAGCATCCCCTTCATGCTCGCGCGCATTTCGACGGGGGGCTGAAAGCCGCCGGTGCTTCCCGGTCCGTTCCCGATGAAGAAATTGAATCCTCCGTGGGCGCTCACCGGGACGAACCGGCCGGTCGCCTTTGCGTTATAAACGATCGGGGGAGCGAGGAATATCGCGGCTCCCGCGAGGAGAGCGGCGGCGGGAATCAACCATCCGCGGGTTGCGCGGTGTCTCGCGTAGAGCCATACCGGAAGCGCGGCGATGAGGAGGAGGAAGAGATTGGGTCTTCCGAGCGCGCCCGCCCCGAGGAGGACGCCGAGGATAAGGCCCGAGGCCCATGGCGGAACGCGGCGGCTCCCGAGCTTCACGGGACGCTCCCCCTTCAGATCGTCGTCGAGCGCGAGAGCGAGCGCGAAGGAGGCCGCGAAAAAGAATATCTCGAGCGTCGAGGCGAGGAGCATGCCCTCGTACAGGACGAATTGCGCGTAGAGAACGGTCATCGCCGCGGCGACGAGCGCTATCGCTTCCCCCTGGCGTTTCCCTTTCCATGCGGTCGGGGCGAGCCTGCGGCCCGCGAGGTACACGAGCGCGATCGTGAAAATCCCGATCGCGAGTTGAATGATTCGCGGCGCGAGAAGCCCGCCGCCGAAGAGCTTGAAGACGACGACGAGAAACGCCGGATAGAGCGGGTTGAACACGAATACGCCCTGCGGCAACGCGCCTCCGCCCGAGATATTTCGGGCCACGTCGTAATAAACCTGCGAATCGAGCGAGAGGACGTCGCCGAGCTCGGATCTCTCCATCTGGACGAGGAAGATCACGCGCACGACGAACGCCGCGAAAAGAATCGCGGCGAGAATCACCGCCGGGCGAATCGCCTTTTTCCGGGGAATCGTCCTGTTCATAAACCTCCGCCATCAGTATAATCCAGAGCGGTCTCTTTACTGCAAGGAATACTCGATGCCGGCCTTGGGCTCGCGGCATCGATCGGGGGAAATGGTGACGGCATGAGCGCCGGTTCGGGAACGATTTCATCGTTCGCCTCGCGGTTGCGTTACGATTCGGGCTACGCGGAGCGATGTCTCCGCGCGCTCGACGAGGCGCTCGATTCGGCGAAGGCATACGGGGCGTGGCGCGCTTTCGATCCGGGGCAGTCCCGCGGCGTGTTCTCCCGCCTCGCGGCGCTTCCGGCGCTGACGAAGGCCGACCTGCGCGCCCACGGCCCGCAGGGATTCGTGCCCGGCGGCCGCGACCTCGATGCGGGGCTCGCCGCGCGCGAGATCGAGCTCGTCGAGACGAGCGGCTCGACCGGGGACCGGGTAGTGAACGTGTGGTATCAGCCCTGGTGGGACTCGTCCGAGGCGGCGTCGTGGCGGCTCAATTCCCACGCGCGGGCGGCGGGCGTCGGCGACCATTCCGAGGCGATCCTGACGAGTCCCTGGTGCACCGGATTTCCCTGCGAGGACGAATACCTCGCCGTGCATCAGCGAACGCTGGGCCGGTTCCTCTACCTCAGCGAGCGTTCCGACCCGAGCACGTGGAGCGGAGAGCTCATGGACCGCATGGTCGCGGAGCTCGACGCGTTCAAGCCGGTCATACTCGAAGCCAATCCGTCGTTCCTCGCCACGCTCTCGCGCCACGTCGTGAAGCGCGCGCTGCGCGTGCATTCTCCCGCGGTCATCATCCTCACCTACGAGAATCCCTCGGTCCTGCATCAGCGCCAGATCCGCCGCGCGTTCGACTCTCCCGTCGCGAGCTCGTACGGCGCGACCGAGACCGCCTACGTGTTCATGGAATGCGAGGCCGGTCGTCTGCACCAGGTGACCGAGAGCTGCCACGTCGATTTTCTCCCGTTCGCGCCGGAGCACGGCGGGCCGGACGTCGGACGCATCCTCGTGACGACCTTCGACAATCCCTGGCGCTCGCTCGTGCGCTTCGACGTCGGCGACGTGGTCCGGTTGAACGGGCCGGCGCCGTGCCCCTGCGGCCGCGACGAAGGGCTCACCCTCGCGTCGGTCGAAGGGCGCTCGATCGGCATAACCCTGACGCCGGAAGGCAGGGCGGTGACGCAAGGCGCCGTCGACCGCGTGCTCGGCGCCGTGGAGGGGCTCGTCGAGTATCAGATCCTCCAGACGGATCCCGAGGCCTTTCATCTGCTCTTTGTGGCGGACGATGCCGCGTCGATCGCCGTCGCGGGAGCGGCGCGGAAAGCTCTGCGGGAACTATACGGCACGGCTGCGGTTATTGCCACGGAGCGGGTCGAGGCGATTCTTCCCGATCCGCCGGGCAAATACAAGCTCGCCAAGATGTATGAGCCCGTCGACCTCGACGCGTTGCTCGACGAACGATACGCCCCGAAGCGAAAATGAGAAGCCGCAAGGAGGCCCGTGCATGAACGTCGTCAGGAATCTCCCTCCGCTCTATCTCCTCGCGGGCGGGCCCGGTTCGCGCCGCGCGCAGAAGGATCCTCTTCTCACGCGGGCGATCGCAGGCAGCGGCGCGGCCGAGCCG
>JAFNGP010000072.1:0-2015 GCA_017885175.1 bacterium | reverse complement strand
CGTGCGGCGCCGGGGAGATCGAGCTCGCGCCTCTCGCCGGCCGGCGCGTCAAGCTCGACAAGACGCGCTCGATACTCGAGAGGGCCGACATGATATTCATCAGCGGCGGCGACGTGGAGGAGGGGATGGAGGTGCTCGAGGAACGCGGGATGATGCCCCTTTTCCGCGAGCTCCACCGGGCGGGCAAGCCCTTTTTCGGGCTCTCGGCCGGGAGCATCATGCTCGCGCGCGAGTGGATCGTCTGGGACGATCCCGACGACGACTCGACGTCGAGCGCGTTCCCCTGCATGGGATTCGCCCCGATTCTCTGCGATACGCACGCCGAGAACGAAGGATGGGAGGAGCTTCGCGCGCTGCTCCTGATCTCTCCCGAAGGCACGATCGGGTACGGCATCCCGACGGGCGCCGGTCTCTGCGTCCGGCCCGGAGGGGAGCTCGAGGCGCTCGGGACGCCGGTGAGCTGTTTCGCGAAGATCGACCGCATGGTGAAGCGCCGCCCCGACCTTATGCCCGACGCGCCATGAAATTTTCGTTCGACTCGCAAAAATAGATGATGAAAATCCGCAACCGGGGTATAATCCGGGAAAAACAAAACGGGGAGGTTTCAGGGAAATGGCCAGGCGATCGCTTCATCGATTTGCAGTCGCGTTTGCATTACTGATGATATCGAGCGCGCTCGTCCCGTGCCGCGACGCCGCGGCGGGGCCGAAGGGTCCGGCGCCGAAAACGAAGGCGGAGTCGTCCATGGACAGAATCGCCGAGAGCTTCGTGAAGCTCGCCCTCGCCGTGGGCGAGCACGATCCCCTGTATGTCGACGCCTATTTCGGTCCCGAGGCGTGGCGCGAGCAGGCGAAGAAGGAAAAGAGGCCGCTCGAAGAGATCAGGAGCGCCGCCGCGTCGCTCATCGCCGGGCTGGAAAAGCTGGACGCGAGCCGGGAAGAGGAGCCGCTCCGGCTCCGGCGCGCGTTTCTGATAAAGCAGATCGAATCGCTCGTGGCGCGCGTGATCATGCTCGAAGGCACGAAGCTCGCCTTCGATGAAGAATCGAAGGCGCTCTACGACGCCGTCGCGCCGCGNNCGGTTCAAGAAGGACCTCGTCGTTCCGAAGGACCGGCTCGACGCCGTTTTCGCCGCGGCGATCGCCGAAGCCCGAAAGAGGACGAAGGAGCGCATCGCTCTTCCCGAGGACGAATCCTTCACCGTCGAATACGTTACCGGCGAGTCGTGGGGCGCGTACAACTGGTATAAGGGCGCGAACCGCAGCGTGATCCAGATCAACACGGACTTCCCGACGCACATCGACGCCCCGCTCGGCCTCGCGTGCCACGAAGGGTACCCGGGCCATCACGTTCAGAACGTTCTGTTCGAACAGAGCCTCGTGAAGGATAGAGGCTGGATCGAATTTACCGTTTCTCCGCTTTTCAGTCCGATATCCCCGATCAACGAGGGATCGGCGACATTCGGCGTCGAGACGGCGTTCCCCGGCGACTCGCGGCACGCGTTCGAGCGCGACGTGTTATATCCGCTGGCGGGGATCGATACGGCCAAGGCGGATGCCTATAACGCTATCCGGAAGCTGCTCAGAGAGATTCATTACGCGGAGAACGAGGCCGCCCGGTCGTATCTCGACGGGGAGATCACGGCGGAGGAGGCCGCGCAGTATCTGTCCGCGAACGCCCTCATGACGATCGAGCGCGCCCGCAGGCTCGTGACGTTCTTCGATCGGTACCGGAGCTACATCATCAACTACAGCGTCGGGTACGATCTCGTGAAAAGCTACGTAGAAAAGCGCGGCGGGACCGCGGATCGCCCGGAAAAACGGTGGGAAGAATTCCGCGCGTTGATTTCCTATCCCCGCGTTCCGTCCGAATTGAAGTAAGGAGGCCGTTCCATGATCAGCGAAATCACGGCGCGCGAGCTCAATCCCGAAAGCTTCATCAAGGAGAAAGTCGGAGAGATACAATCGGTGGTCGCGGGCGGCGCCGCGATAAACGCGCTGTCGGGAGGCGTCGATT
>JAFNGP010000071.1:4407-4733 GCA_017885175.1 bacterium | reverse complement strand
CAAGGTCGCCGAGGGGAGAAAGCTCGATCCCGCGCGCGTGCGCGAGAGCGGCGGAGGTCGCGGCTACTTCGGAACCCAGGCGCTCGATATCAAGCTCGTCGACGAGCTCGGCGGGCTGAGCGACGCCGTCGCCTTCGCCGCCGCGAAGACCGGAATCGAGAAGGATTACCGCACGGTGTATTTCAGGGCTTTCCCGGGATTCTTCGGAAGCCTGCAGGTGGACGCGAGCCCGGTCGGCGTCGCGCGGGCGCTCGGACAGCTTCTTCGGGGCGGCTCCCTGGCCGGCTTCGACGAGACGGTGACAGTTTTCTAGCGCGCGTGGCGCC
>JAFNGP010000071.1:0-4350 GCA_017885175.1 bacterium | reverse complement strand
CAGGACCCGCGTAACTAGCGCATCGTCTTCTCGACGAGCCGGAGAAGATTGCCGCCGAGAATCTTCCGGATATCCTTGTCGCTGTAGCCGCGCTTCACGAGCTCCTCGGTGATGAGCGGGAGCTTCGACACGTCCTCGAGCCCGACGGGGCACGTGGAAATGCCGTCGAAATCGGAGCCGAGCCCGACGTGATCGATCCCGGCGACCTTGACCGCGTGGTCGATATGATCGATGAGCCGCGAGAGCGGCACCGGCGGGATCTCTGCGATCCGCTTTTCGAACTCCCCCTCGAGCGAATGCCACGCCTTGCCCGCGTCGCCGCCGTACTGCGGGGCGAGCTCGTTCGCTCTCGCGCGATACTCGGCCCAGAGCACGGTCACCCTGTCGTTGTACGCCTTATCGAGAAATCCGGGAAAGAAGTTGACGCAGACGACGCCGCCGTTCTTCCGCACTCCGCGAAGCACGTCGTCGCTCACGTTGCGCGGGATGTCGGTGAGGGCGCGCATGCACGAGTGCGAGATGAGCACGGGGCTCTTCGTCGTCGCCAGGACGTCGAAGAAGGTCTTTTCCGAAACGTGCGCGCAATCGACGATCATCCCGAGCCTGTCCATCTCCCGAACGACCGATTTCCCGAACTCCGTGAGCCCTCCCCACGTCGCCGTGTCGTCGGACGCGTCCGCCCACCTGTTCGTATTCATCCAGGTGAGGGTCATGCATCTCGCGCCGCGCGCATAATAATCGCCGAGCGCGTCGAGGTCCTCGCCGATGAGATGACCGCCCTCGATGCCGACGATCGCCGCGAGCTTGCCCTCCTTGACGATGCGCCGCACGTCGGCGCCCCTGAGGGCGATCTCCATGCGGCCGGAATTCTTTCGCGCCTGCTCCCCGAGGGCGTCGATCATCGCCCGCGCGCGTTCCGTCGCGAGGCTCTCCGGCATCTGGGGAGACACCCAGACGGCGAAAATCTGCGCGTCGAGACCGCCGTCCAGAGCTCGCGGAAGATCGATATGCCCGTCCGCATGCCGTTCCCCGAGATCGATCGGCGCGTCGCCGACGAGCCTCATCGCGGTGTCGCAGTGCGCGTCAAAGACGATAGCCTGACGATGGAGCTTCATTATGTCCTCCGGCACATTCGTACCCGCCGCGGCGTACGGCTGAAAAGGCTCGAGGGTCAAGGAAACGAAAAGCGCGATCAGTAGGTTCATGCGTGACTCCTTGCGGTTGCCTCCGGCATTCCATGCGACCGGATTCTCTCGCGACATGATACGGCAACGCGCCGCGGGGCGGAAGAGTGGAATTTTTCTGTTGAGCACTTGTAGCGGGTGACGCTGATGGGGCCCCCGCCCGCTGCGCAGCGAGCGCAAGCGAGCGAGAACGTGTGGGGTGCAATGGGCGACAGGCCCCGCGTATCTAATGCACGATCTTCGCGCCCGTCGCGGTGTCTCCGTACACGTAGAGCGCGTAGGGAAGAAGGCTTCTCTTGCTCTTGATGGCGTAATCGAACTTCCCCGGCCCGTTGAAACGGATGTCCGGGCTGTTGCTCGGGAAGAAGTTCCACCCGCCCCCGCCCCCCAGCGTGCAGTATTCGAACTCGTCGATGACCCTGCCGTTATAGAACTGGAGCCATATCGTGTTCAGGGACAGGGGATATTTGCTCTCCATCGCGAAGTACGAGGTGAGCGCGATCTGAACGTTCTTTATGTTCTGCACGACGACCGCCACCTCGGCGGCCTTCTTCGATTTGTAGAAGTTCGAAATGACGATGGTGGCGAGCAGCCCGATGATCTCGACTACGATGAAAAGCTCGAGAACCGTGAATCCGCCTATGCCTATGCGGCGGATCCATGGTTTCTTTCGGGCGTCGCGCCGCCACGGACCTGTTGAAATGCCACAGCTGCTTCGCATTGTGCATTCCTCCGCGTGCGAAGTATCGTCCCCGATCGCTGCCGAACTATGCCGATGAAACAGACAGCAAGAAGCATGACAAAAAAGAATCAGCCCCCGCCGGGCGGCGGGGGCTGCGCAAGATATTGCTATTATGGCGATTAGGATCGCCCCGTCGATTAAACGGATTCTACCTTCTTGACCTCCGGTATCTTCTCCTTGAGAATCCTCTCGATTCCGAACGCCAGGGTCATCTGCGACATGGGGCAGCCCGCGCAGGCCCCCTTGAGCCTGACCTTCACGATTCCGTCGACGACGTCGACGAGCTCGACGTCCCCCCCGTCGGCCTGGAGGCTCGGGCGGATCTGGTTCAGTATCTCTTCCACTTTTTCTCTCATCGAATCTCACCTCCGCACGATAACGGGGTAAAGATAGCAGGTCCGCCGGGGCAATCCAAGCTAAAACGGGCCGGCGAAAACAATTCTCGTTTTCGCGCGGCGACGGCGTTCGACTCGCTGAAAGTCTTGCGCGCGTAATATTATCGGGAACTTTATTGCCCCGAATTGCGTAAAATAATTTGACAGCTCGCCGATGACCTTGCATATTTGGAGTGAAAGAGACGCCAAGAGAAATAGAGAAAAGGATAGTAGAAAAAACGAATCGCATTTCTCGCTGATCCTGATAGAGAGCCGAACCCACCTGAGTCCCCAGGATTGGTACCCCCACCAGCACCCCACCGTGTTTGCAGCTAATTTGATGCGTTTCAGTGCGTTCAAATTAGCCGTGGACGAAGTCTGCCCGAATTCAAAGGGGAGGTGATGAAAGATTCCGAGGGCGATTCAAATCGGATCGAATAGCGACCTGTCATCAACTTTAGCTTTTCCAAATGGGGGGAAAGAGCTATGAAAAAATGGTTGGCTTTTGCTCTCTGCGTATGTCTCGTCGCGACGCTTGCCAGCGCCGTATCCGCGCGCGAGATTGCGAAGGAGAGAGTCAGAATGAACCGCGCCGTGTCGGAGAACGAGCTCCCCGAGCTCCAGGATCCCGGCCTCCGCGGCTATTACGAAAACGCCGCAGTCGACACCTACTATCTCGTCTGGTACACCTTCGAAACGAACAGCTGGCAGGGCTGGTCGCGCCTGGACCGGACCGCGCAGGCTGATACCTTCTTCCATGTGGACGATTTCTCCGGACTGGGCGGCGGCACGTACGGCAGGCTCGTGCCCATCGACGGAGCAAAGTCGATGTGGTGCGGCGTCCGGTCGAATCCGGCGGATCCGTATCTGTGCGGATGGGTGGCCGCTCCCGGCTACGGCGACAACTGGGTCCAGGACCTGCGGACCGACGCCTTCAGCTTCGCCGGCATGATAACGCTGTCGTATCACGGCATATTCGATTCCGAGGCCGGGTACGATTACACCTACGTCCAGTACGACGCCGGCGGCGGCAACTGGCAGACGATCGCGACGTACGACAACGTCGTCGACACGATCGCCTCGGACGTCATCACGACGACGCAGGCGAGAACGAAGCTCCGCTTCCACTTCGTGGCGGACGGCGGCTTCAGCGACGAGGACGGCAACTGGAACTCCGACGGCGCCGCGATCCTCGACAACATCAGCGTAAGAGACGCCGGCGGGCTCATCAACAACACCGAGACCTTCGAGACCGCCCGCGTCAACGCGACCGACGTCGGCATCTGGCATGCCCGGCCGGGGCCGTCGTACGGAAGCTACTCGGGATTGAAGAACAACCTCACGGACAAGGATCCGTGCGGCGACAACTTCGGCACGCAGATCGTGTTCTTCATCGGTTCGCCGAACCCGAGCTCGAGCTATCCGGGTCTTTACGACACGCCGTTCTGCCAGGGCGCCGGCGGAACCTCGGCTCCGTGCCAGAACGATTACATCGTATCCCCCGTCATCGACATGACGAAGTACTCCACGGCGAAGAACGCCAATCAGAACGCGAACATCCCGGCCGGCGATCTTCCGCTCCTCGGCGGAACGCTGATCGAGTATACGGTGTATCGCGATCTCGCGGTGCCGAACCTCGTGTTCTACGAGGAGTACGTCCGGAACATCGTGGATGGCTGCCCCGGCCCCTGGGTGAACGACGCATGGGTATGGTACGGGGAGAACCAGGATTACATCTATTCGGGGTACGACGTGAGCCATCTGGTGTTCGCCGACAAGATACAGGTCGCGCTCACCTGCCGCGACATGTGCGACATCTGGTATCTCCAGTACGGCAACTGCGCCGCGCACACACCGTCGCCGTGGTTCGACAACGTCCGCGTCGAACGCTACAAAACGTCCGGCCCGCAATGGTCGTATCGCGACATCGAGCTCTTCCAGGACAACTTCCCCGAGGACGAGTTCAATATCGAGAGCTACGTTCGGGCCGATATGGGCGGCGACGTCAACAACAACGACAATCCGATCATCCGTCCGGGCGATTCGATCG